>JBDLWO010000268.1:0-8853 GCA_039804245.1 Bacteroidota bacterium | reverse complement strand
TCACAGGTTCACTCCAGGAGCCACCCACCTTGTACGACACATATATATCATAGCTTCCGAAGCCGCCGGGGCGATTGGAGGCGAAGAACAACTTGTCGCCATCAATACTGACAGACGGGTGGAAGTCGTCGAATTCGTTGTTATTGAAAGGCAGCAGTTCGGGTTTGCTCCACGCGCCGTTTACCTTTCTGGACATATAGAGACGCGTGTGCTGGTATTTATCCTTTGCGAACTGATCCTTCCCGTCAACCACAGCGTTGCTGGAATAGAACATGGTTTCCACCGTTCTGTCGAAGCAGACGGGGCCATCGTGGTTCATGGAAGTAATCTCCCTTGAGAAAATTTCAGGCGTTTGCAGTTCGCCATTTGCACCCCTGCGCGAGCGCAGAATAGACATCATCAGCGTCTGATTGGCATCTACCGTCTTCTTTTTGGTGACATCATTATTGGATGAGACGAAAATGATACCATCTTCGTAGAAAGTGGGGCTGAACTCCAGTCGGGCAGTATTTACCTGCTTTTCATTTGAAATTTTGACAGCAACTTTTGGTGGCTCACTGGTATTCTGGGCATTCAATTCGAATGCGCCCAGGAACAACAGTACTATAACAGTCTTGAAAATTGACTTCATTATTTCTTTATTTATGTTTGACATGAGGTTTTACATGAAAAACCTGGGGTTGGTCATTTTCTTTTTGCCCGACAGCTTTTCATCCTGTTTCAGATCTGCCTGCAGCAGCACCTCGAAAGAACCTCCGTTGTAATCCTTGAGGCGGCTCAGCGTGAAATCGTAGGCTACGCCGACACCCACTCTTGGGGTTGCCTGCCAGAATGCGAGCATGTCAACAGAGTCGCCGGCCCCATCGCCGCCCATCCGGTAGGAAGTACCGACTGTGAACTTTTGTTTGATATCAAGATTCAGATTGATATCAGCGTCAAGTGGCGCATTTTGCACATACTTGATCAGGATAGCGGGCATCAGACTTATATCGTCGCTCAGCGGCAGGATAGCACCGGCCATTCCATAGAAATGCTGGTATTCTTTTGCCAGCAGTACAGCATTGTTGTTGGTGAAGCCGGTCACGTTGGAGTACAGACGCGGAACAGAAAAGCCCACATAAATGCGGTTGTACAGCGTGGCGTAGAGTCCGGCTCCCACATTTCCGAAGATATCATTTTCCTTTTGATTCGCTACAGAGTTATCGCCGATATCAATAACGGTGGCTTCATTGTAAGCGATGGCCAGCGATCGGATACTGGCCGAGATACCGAATCTGACAGACACATTTTCCTGCGCCACCAGGTCATAGGAGTAAGACAGTGCACCGTACGTATCGCGGTTCAGACCGATTTTGATATTGGCCACCGTCAAACCCACTCCCACCCGATTTGTGAGAAACGGAGAATTGAAAGTGGCGAGCATAGACTGCGGGGCGCCTTCAAATCCGACCCACTGGCTTCGATAAACAGCTGTAACACTCGGAACGCCCCTTGAGCCTGCATACGCGGGGTTGATCAGCAGTTTGTTGTACATGAACTGCGTGAACTGGGATTCCTGCTGGGCATAGACACCAGAGATTGCCATGAAAAAGAGCAGTATAAGCAGATTGCGTTTCATCTTTAATGGATTTGATGGTTTGCCTGATAAAAAGCCGGTGCAAAATTATCGGCAAAACCTGGATTAATTACCTGTTTATTTGAACAAAACCTTTGATCGGAAGCGCGTCCGGCGCTGGCTTGAAGACGTAAAAGTAAACGCCATCCGGCAAATCCTTGCCCGGTTCATTCTTGAACGTACCTTTCCATGCCGGGTGAAGGGGATCATTCGGGTCATTGGTGTATCCTTCATCCTCAAAAACAAGATCGCCCCACTGATTGTAAATAATGATCGAATTATCCATAAAGTCGGGTGACTCCACACAGGGGATGACCAGCCAGTCGTTCAAACCATCTCCGTTCGGCGTGAGCAAATTGGGAATAAAGTTGCAATCTGACTCAAAT
This sequence comes from Bacteroidota bacterium, assembly GCA_039804245.1. Taxonomy (GTDB): domain Bacteria; phylum Bacteroidota; class Bacteroidia; order Chitinophagales; family Saprospiraceae; genus M3007. Next base: position 6,852 of record JBDLWO010000268.1, on the reverse strand, counting down.
ACACGAATTGTTACGGTTGACATATCGCCGGGCAATCCGCAGTAACATATCTGATAAGCAAAGGATATATCTTCTCCGAGCTCATCGGAAAATCGGAATTTACCCTTGCCGAGGTAAGAAAGTCCGTCGGGCAAACTTGATGGCAGGATATTGCAGATTTCGTAGGCTGATGTATCAACACCATCGTTCAGAAGCACGTTGAAAATAGTGTCATTCACTCCTGCCGGAAAATCGTACATATCACTCTCCGGAACAGGTGGAGCCACGAACTGTACGTCCACGGTATCAACAGAGGAGGCGCAACCGTTCAACGTATAGGAAACTGTATATTTTCCTGCGTTCGAGGCTTTCAGACTGTCAATCATATAGATACTGCCGGTTTCACCGAGCGACAATCCGGGAAGCATTTTCCAGCTGTAAACAGCACCGGGTACATTGGTGGCTGTGATAGTGATTGTTTCATTTTTACATCCCGGATTGGGGTCGGCAAATGGCGCCGGTGCCGGAACATCCGTAATATTGACAGAAATCACACATTCAGAGGTATTTCCTGCGGCATCAGTTGCCAGAAATTTCAGTTCGTACATACCTTCAGCGAAAATATCACCCGAATCCTGACCGGAAGACTGAATCAATTGTGGTGCCGGCAGGCAATTATCTGTTACAGCAGGCAGGACGAACTCAAGTTTTACACTGTCGCAGCCGGGCAATCCGTTTGCCGCAGTAATGAAACCAGCCCCGGAAACAATAACCCCGGCCACGTTGACTTCCACCGCCGCCGGACAAGAAATAACGGGATCCTGATTATCGGTAACAGTTACAGTGAAGGAAGCCATGGCAACATTGGCGCCATCCGTGGCGGTAAATGTGACAATGTGAATTCCCTGACCGAAAGTGGCAGGCGACATAACACTGGATGTAATCGTAACCTGTCCGCAGAAACCCACTGCTGTAGGGTTCATCCAGGTCAGCGTGGTATCACAACCGTTCACTATCACATTGGCTGGCATTGTTGCAGGGTCAATTCCCGGCGGGAAGCCGTTCACCGTTATGGTCAGTTTGCAGGTATCCTGATTATTGCTTGCATCAGTAGCGGTGATGGTTATTTCTGTAGTACCGATACCAAACTCGCTTCCCGGCGCGATGGGGACATCAATAACGGGTGTTGTGCAATTGTCGGTAGCAGTTGGATTCACCCAGTTCACCGGTATCTTGCAGGTACCTGGTGGCAGCGTTACCGGCGCCGGGCTGGGCGGACAGTTAACGAGTACCGGTGGAATTTTATCCTCCACAATCACCTGAAACGAACAGGTAGCCGTATTTCCGGAGAAGTCAGTAGCTGTGTATGTTACAATCGTATCACCAGAGAGAAACATGTCTCCGGGCATAAAATTGGAGGTGAGCGTTACATCGCAGGCGTCGTCGGCCGTTGGTGGTGTCCACGTCAGGGTCGTATCACATTCGTTCGGAGGCAGTAGCGCGTAAACAAGTGCAGTGGGGCAGTTATTCAGTACGGGGTCTGTAACATCCTGTACATCCACCTTGAATTCGCACGTAGCTGTGTTTCCACTGTCATCGGTGGCAGTATATGTAACCGTAATAGGTACCCCGCCCTGGAAATTGGCACCCGGTGTATCTGTGCTGGCAATATCCACATCTGCATCACAAAGATCTGTTGCAGTTGGTGGTGTCCAGCTGATATTGACAGAGCACACATCCGGGGCAAGAATGATAACCGTATCGGCCGGACAGCCGGACAGCAACGGTGGCTGAGCGTCTCTGACAGTAATATTGAATGTACAATCTGCAAAATTGCTGCATTCATCGAAAGCTGCGAAAGTGACAGCAGTTATACCGGCAGGGAAAATCTCCCCTGAATTATAATCGCTTCCGAGGTCGGGATTACTGTCGCAAAGGTCTGAAACAACTGCATCAGGAAAAACAACTACCGTGTCGCAGCCCGAAAGTACATCCACTATGATATCGTCGGGACAGGTAACAGATGGTGGTGTTACTTCAACAACCAGAACGTTGAATTCACACGTTGCCGTATTTCCGGCCTCGTCGGTTGCTTCATATATCACTGTGCTGGGTGAGCAGGGTGGCAACTGATCGCCCGGCAGGAAATTGCTGTTGAGTGTGAGGTTTGTACAGTCGCTGAAAATGGGGTCTGACCAGTTTCCTGCGGCACTGCATTCACCGGGTGCGGCTTCCACTGTGATATCTGCCGGGCAGGTGACAATGACAGGAGGCGCGGTATCTTCGACGGTAACAACGAATGTGCAGTTAGCGGAAAAACCTGCTACATCACTCGCCGTAAACGTGACAACCGTCTGTCCCGAGTTGAAAACGCCGTTATCGGGCGATACAATGACCGTATCCAGTTCACCACATTCGTCAAACGCAGCTAACGGGACGGGGAAATAGATAACACCACATTCTCCGGGTGCGGGAGAAAGGGTCTTGTTATCCGGGCATACAACTTTTGGCGGTGTGAAGTCGCCCGTTGCATCGAAAGACCCGTTTGCTGCAGTCACAGGTACCAGCGAAAAAGTACCATCACGCACAGCCTCAAACGGGGGCACAAAATTGAGACCCGTGAAACCATTCGGATCAACTACTTCAAACCTCAGGCAGAACATGGTGTCACCCGGGGGAATATTGGGCCATGCAGGCGAACCACCAAAAAATACCAGATCTCCGGAAGACGCCGTTGAATAGTTGAAGAACATGGAGTTGTCTATTTGCATTCCGGGGTAACCATTGGTGAATGGCGGCAGCAGTTTCAGAACCGCTTCATCCCAGTTGAGATTAAACTGTACACCTATAATGTCAGTAAAACCGTTCAATGTCACGCAGGTGGTGATGGTGTCCGATCCGTTACAATCGGTCACAACAGAACCCATATTCAGTTCTACCGGAGTATCTGCGTTAACTGTGACCGTGAATGAGCAAGTGGCTGTGTTTCCTGCGGCATCGCTTGCAGTATATGTAACAGTTGTCAGGCCAGCCGAATAGTCGCCGTTGGCGGCGCCGTTGCCGGTACGGTTGGTAGAGCCGGCAGCTGTGTAGCTGACAGACACAATACCCCCGCAATTGTCCATAGTGGAAGGCTGCAAACCACCCACTGAAGCAATCAGCGTACCGGGCGCGGCATCAGCTGTAATATCAGCAGGGCATGTAATAACCGGTGGCACGTTATCTGCCACTGATACTGCACCATTGAACAGAACAACCGGCACTTCTTCCGGCGGAAAGGTTGCGCCCGAAAACGCCTGCACAGGTGTCGGGTTATCGGTGAATGATATTGTTGCAGGATTATTGCCCTTCAGAATAAAGTTGATGGTGAAAAGCACCGATCCGTCGTTCAGCGTGGAGCCGTTCAGGGAGCCAGTCCAGCTGAATGAAAGTTCACCAACATCCGTAAATCCCGTTCCAACGTGGGAGTTGTCCAGATTAAGGGTAGTATTCAGATTGGAGACAGATACAAACTCTACAAGCGCTGTATCCCAGGCCGCAGAGAACTGAAGTCCTGCAATCTGATTGAAATTCAGCACCGAAATATTCATGGAAAAGGCGGAACCACAGGATGCGCTGGCGCTCGAAGCAACCAGTGAGAGATCGGTTGTTCCTGTTCCGAAATCAACCTGTACCGAGAAGGAGCAGGTGCTGGTTGCGCCTGCCACGTCGGTTACGGTATAGGTTACAACCGTTGTCCCCTGATTGAACAATGCCCCGCTGGCATCGGCATCTGCCGGTTCATTGTAAACAGTAGAGCCCGAAGAACTCCAACCCACCATCGGAAGGGCACAGTTATCGGAAACCGAGACGGGAGCAATATTGTTGACCACTATAGATGCCGGTGCCTGAACCGTCACATTGGCCGGACAGGCAATAGAAGGCGGCTCGGTATCATCCACCAGTACTGTCTGGCTGACCGTTACCACCGGTATTTCATCAGGAGGAAAAGAAGCACCCGAGAAAGCAGTTATGGTAGTGGGAACGTCGGTAAAACTGATCTCCCCCTGCCCCAGAACAGTCACATTAACAAAAAAAAGTATATCTCCATCCGGCAGCGTGAGCCCGTTGAAGGGGCCTGTCCAGCCGAATGAAAGTTCTCCGTTTGCGGTGTTGCCTGTCCCGAAGTTTGACTGCGTCAGGTTGAGCGCCGGGTTCAGATTGGAAACGGAGTTATACTGAAAAAGAGCGGGGTTCCAGCCCATAGAGAACTGTAGTGCCGCTATAGTTTCAAAATTATAGGCTGTTACCGGAATGGAAATGAGTTCTCCACAGGTTGCGGAGGGAGTAACAGGCAGCAGTGTCAGGTCATCGCCGATTTGGAGATCAACCGTTACAGTGAAAGAGCATGTGGAAGTATTTCCGGCGATATCGGTCACCGTGTAAATGACCTGGCTCTCACCCAGATTGAAGAGTGCGCCGCTGGCATCGGAATCGGTGGGAAAGTTGCCGGTGGTTGCACCGGAAACGGCCCATCCGGTTACGTCAATACCGCAGTCATCGGATACCGAGGCGAGACCGATATTGTTCACAGGGGTAGGCCCTGTACCTCCAACGCTGGCATTTGGCGGACAGGTTAAGGCAGGCAGTGACTGGTCGAGGGGCACTACCCTGCCCGGCTCTGTCATTACGTCAACCTGACTGAATGTGGCGTCAAAGGCAAAAATATCTGTGGGGTCATTGACAAAACTTAGCGGAGTAGCCGGCCCTCCGATACGGGTAAAAACCACATTCAGCAAAATCTCGTCATCGGGAAGTGAGACACCCCCCAGAGACGTCCAGGCAAAAGTGAACTTGCCCTGACTGATCAGGGTAGTTGTATCAAAAGCGGCATTGGGCAGATTGGAGTTGATATCCGTCAGGTAGGCATAGTCCAGGTGAGCGGAGTTCCACTGAAAGGTATATTGCAATGCTGCGATGTCAGTGAAATTCCTGACCCTGACCGGAACCAGAAATACATCGGGGTTCCCGCACTGAACACTGATCGTGTCGGAGTGCAGAACCACCTGTGCAGATCCTTTTTGAGAAAAAAGAAAAGATGACAGGAGGGTGAGGATTAGTACTGTTTTTCTCATGGTTCAATTTTTTTCTTTGCCAGCCTGAGTATCTCCGGACAATTGCCTTTCAGACAGATCAGACCAGGGGAGTATCGTATTTGTGGGGATAAAAAGCAGATTTCCGTCCCCGAACTTTCACTGGCAAGGTGATAACCCGGGGACGGAATTGCTATATCTGGTCTTTAATCAATCAGAATGAGTTTTTTCCGATCACCGTAACCTGTTGTTTCGAGTTCATACCAGTAAACCCCTGCGTTACCGAGTTCATCCTTACGGATTACGACGGTATTCACTCCGGCACTATAATCCCCGATGATTGTCCGGACCAGACGACCTTCTGCACTATAGATATTCAGTCTGGCGCGGCCCTCGGCAGGAAGTCGGAATCTGATGGCGGTTGTTTCAGAGAACGGGTTGGGCTGATTCTGGAACAGAGCGAAACTGTTGTCAGCCGGTTCATTTCCTGACGTGGCTGTAGAGAATTCCAGTTCCACTCCTGAAGTATTGCCAAAGCCGTCAACAGCCATTCGGGCAGCAATATCATCGGTTGCAAGGAGAACATCTGACAGGCGCTCTGTCTGTTCAACAACCCTGAAGGTGAGGTAGAACAAAACATCATCTTCACCGTAGGTTTCAGCTTTCCCACCAGTCCAGGCAGTTCCAATCAGTCCCTGATCCAGCATATTGACACCAAAGCTGCCGGAAGAAATACCGGCCAGCATACCTGGTGTTGCACCCTGGAAGTCGAGCTTTTCAGGATCAAAAGAGATCGTGAGCTGATAAGCCTGCAGGTTATTGAAATTGGCGGCCCTGAATGGTATTGTTACTATTTCACCCGTATTCAGCGTGCGATTGTTGAGACGGAACCGCAGATCCGTGGAATAATCGGCACCTCCGATACCACTGAAATTAGGAACCACATCCCCGTTTACGTCGCCCAGCAGCACACCGATGAAGTCATCGTCGGGGAAATCGGCGATAGCGTTATTGTGTGTGATTGAAGAAGGCGGTGCGGGATTCAGCGGATTCGGTGCCGGGAAGACGTATGACCTGGGCACGAATTTCCAGCTTGGCGGTACAGGGTTCAGGTTGAACTGACCGTTGCTCATAGGGTTATTCACGATGTATGACTGAACCAGTGCGTAGTCGGCGATATTGATGTTTTTATCGCCGTTGATATCCGCAGCCATCCACTGGTAAGGACTGCTGAAAGGAATCTGAACTGGTGGAGGAGCAGCGTGTGCCTGAATGAAGAGCAGGTCGGCTACGTTGATTTTGGTACTTTTTGAAGTAGCCTGTTTTGTCGGTGTTACAGTAGTATTGGCGCCGGAGGGGACAACAAAAGCGTAGTCAGCAAGTGGTAATGCAGTTACGTCAGCATCAGTTACCGTTCCTGTGAGTGCCACATCCACGTTTGGTATGGGAAGCGCCGGATTTTTCCATGTAGTGATTTCACCGGCGATGTCAATATCGGCAGCAGCGCAGTTAATTTCAACAGAGCCCTGGTTGAAGATTGCCATTGGCGACTGTACAGGAGCACCAAAAACAGGCTGTATAACCACGTACGAGGGCAAAGCTGCCGTACTGATACCACTTGTCGTACCAACCGGAGCATTATCCAGCTGAATAATCAGGTTGAACAGCAGTGTGCCGTCGGGCAGCGTAATACCGATTGCAGGATTGGCATTGGTCCAGAAAATGGAGTTCATGCCCGGGACGAGTCCGGCAAGAGCAGGATTGACATCAGAAAGACCGGTAATCACACCGGCGACAGCAT
>JBDLWO010000267.1:0-7382 GCA_039804245.1 Bacteroidota bacterium | reverse complement strand
CGCGCGATGAAGTTTTTGCGGGATTAGTGGCAGTTTACAACCGTTTGAGTGTGGAGGCCGGTGGCGGTGACAACACCTATTCCAACAAGCTGGGCCCGTTAAATGCTGCTGCTGACGAGTGTTGGGCCGGTGGCGCCAACTCGACCGACATGGTGTTCTGGCAAGTCTGGAATAACTACACACTGTCTGGCGCTGTAGGGCCGCAGGCCTCCTTCTGGAAAATTGATTACGAAGGAATTTACCGTGCCAACCTCCTGCTTCAGAAAATTCAGGGAGATATCCCCGATCTTGTTTCCGGAGAGCGTGTCCGCTTTACTGCCGAGGCAAAGTTCCTTCGGGCCTATTACTATTTCGAACTGGTTCGCCTGTTCCGCAATGTTCCGCTGATTACCGAACCTCTTTCACAGGAACAGATTTACGAGCAGGTACAGGCTGCACCGGAAGCGGTTTATGCGCAAATCGAGAAGGATCTGAACGAGGCGATTCCTGATCTGCCCAATCTGGTGGCGCCTGCCGACAACGGACGGGTCACCAAGGGAGCGGCCATGGCTCTGCTCGGAAAGACAATCCTGTTCCAGAATAATGAGGCGCGAATGGGTGAGGCGGCATCCTGGTTCGACAAGGTGAATTCATCGCCGCAGTACAGCCTGGTGCCGAATTTCGCTGATGTATTCAGTCCGCTGAATGAATTCAACAGTGAGTCTGTTTTTGAAATACAGCACTCTGCTGCACAGATTGCCGGCTGGTGGGCCTGGGGTAATTTCATGGGTAACGTATATGTGCACATGACCGGTCCGCGCAGTTATAATGGTCCGCTTTATGAATCCGGCTGGAGTTTCAATCCGATTATTCCGGCCTTTGTAAACTCAATCAGGACCGACCCGCGCTACAGGCATACGGTGGCCAATATTGACAGCCTGAAAGCTGCCGGACAGGCCACTTATGCGCCAGCCTACCAGAATACTGGCTTTTTCGTGAAAAAATTTGCTCCGCTCAAGCAATTCAAGGCACCTGATGGTGAACCGGCACTCAATTACCCGAACAATTTCATCGAAATCAGACTTGCCGATACTTATCTGATGGAAGCAGAGGCACTGCTTCGGGCAGGAGGAGATGCGAGCAAGGCACAGACACGTCTCAATCAGGTGCGCGCACGTGTGGGACTCGCGCCTGTACCCGTAACGCTCGACCGTATCTACGAGGAGCGCCGTCTGGAGCTGGCCACCGAGGGCCACCGCTGGTTCGATCTGGTTCGCACAGGAAAGGCCGCTGCAACACTGGCATTCAAAGGCTTCAAGGCTGGCACACACGAAGTGCTGCCGATTCCGCTGAATGAACTCAATAACACAAAACTGGTACAAAATCCGGGTTACAACTAATGAAAAACGCTAAAATGATTCATTTTTTCTTTTTGATTGTATCGTTGTTTGCCTGCGACAAGAAAGAGGTTGATCCGGTTGATCCCGTTGATTCGCTGCCGGAAATTACCATTTTTGATGTCACGCAGGAACGCGATTCCGTGGCAAACACCACGTTCAGATTTTTTGTCAATGTAAGCAAGCCATCGGACAAGGTGATCAAAGTGGCTTATGCAACCGAGGCTTCGGGTATTGCGGTAGCAAATATTGATTTTACAGCCACTTCCGGGGTACTGACTGTTCCTGTCGGCGAAACACTTGCTTATGTGGATGTTTCTGTTCCGGGCAAGAACGTTTATGAAGCCGACGAGGATTTTTCGGTCGTTCTTTCTGCGCCCGAAAATGCTGTTATTACCGATAACAAAGCCATCGGGGTTATTAAAAGCAATAAATCCCTGCAGCAGACCGACCCTACCGGCTATACCACGCCCTCGTCTTATCCTGGTTACACCCTGAAATGGAATGATGAATTCAACGGATCCTCCATTGACCAGAATAACTGGAACTACGATCTGGGCGCCAGCGGCTGGGGGAATAACGAACTGCAGAACTACACGTCACTGAGTGCCAATTCCTATATCGCCAACGGATCGCTGGTAATTGAAGCCATTAAAGGCCCCAACGGTAATTATACCTCGGCCCGCATGATCACCAAGGGGAAACGCACCTTCCAGTATGGCCGGATTGATATTCGTGCCAAGTTGCCCAGGGGTCAGGGAATATGGCCTGCACTCTGGATGCTCGGATCCAATATTGACAACGTGGGCTGGCCCGCCTGTGGCGAAATTGATATCATGGAATATCTCGGTCATCAGACGTCAACAGTTCACGGAACGGCGCATTGGGGCGCGCAGGGAAGTACCTCCAGCCAGTCGTCTTCTTCCAGATACGATCTGACTTCAGGCCACTTTTATGAAAAGTTCCATGTGTTCTCTATTATCTGGGAGCCCAACAAGATTCGCTGGTATATGGACGATCAGTTGTTCCATACGGTTACAACTTCCACCACGGGTGCAGCTGCCTGGCGTTTCAACCAGGAGTTTTTCTTTATTTTCAACATTGCTGTGGGCGGAAACTGGCCCGGATACCCGGATGCCACCACGCAGTTCCCGCAGAAAATGTTTATTGATTACGTCCGGGTATTCCAGTAATCCGGATCAAAATTGTGTAAAATGCCTAAACTCTATTTAACTATGCTGATGCTGGCAGGTGTACTGTCAGCATCAGCTCAAATTTCTGGTACAGTAACAGATGCAGAGGGTTTCCCGCTTATCGGCGTCACTGTACAAATCATCGGCACCAATACAGGTACTGTTACCGATTTAGAAGGCCACTACTCGATCAAAGGATCGGGAGAGGCGCTGCAGTTTTTCTATACCGGATACGAAACGCAGGCTGTCATGATTGAGGGGCGCACGGTGGTGGATATCATTCTTTTTGAAGAAATTTTCAACCTCAACCAGATCGTTGTGATCGGTTATGGCGCTCAAAAGAAAAAGGAAATAACCAGCGCTGTGGTCATTGTAGATGAAAAAGCCATACAGAACCGTCCGATGGTATCAGCTGCGGAAGCACTTCAGGGGAAGGCTGCCGGCGTACAGGTGGTTCAGCCCTCCGGAAAACCCGGTGCTGATCTCTCCGTACGCATTCGCGGGGCCACCTCTGTACTGGCGGGAAATGAACCGCTGTATGTGGTAGATGGTGTTCCGACTACCGATATTCGCGGTTTGAATCCGCTGGATATTGAATCAATGAGTGTTCTGAAAGATGCCTCTTCTGCTGCCATCTACGGGGCTCGGGCAGCCAACGGGGTGGTGCTGATTACCACCAAACGCGGCAAATCTGATCAGTCGGTGGTTCAGTTCAGTGCATATGGTGGTTTCTCTACCCTGCGCAAACCCCTGGAGACTCTTTCTACCAAAAAATACCGGGACCTGATCAACGAAATTATTCCCGGGACACTTGATCCGGCCGCAACGGGCTATACCGACTGGCAGGATGAGATTTTCGGCGTTGGTGTGAATCAGAGCTATCAGTTATCTTTTTCCGGTGGTACCGAAAAATCGAGGCACCTCGTATCCTTCAACTATCTGGATAATGCCGGTATTATTCGCCCCGCACAGTTCAATCGCTTTTCGCTGCGCATGAATATGGACAATCAGCTCACGAAGTGGCTGAAAGTGGGTACTAATGTGAATACCCTGCACTCCACCACCAAAGATACGCCCGATAATGCCAGCTCGGGCCGCGGCGGGGTCATTATGAGTGCATTGAACACACCTCCGTTCCTCTCTATTTACAGAAAAGACGGTTCGGGCCAGTACGATCCCAATCCGTTCCAGCCTTCCTGGGAAAACCCGGTCGCCTATATGGAAGGCCCGGATCAGAAGGCAACCGATCTTCGCCTCTTCGGTAATATCAATGCAGAAGCGAAGCTGTTTGATGGTTTCAGCCTGAAAACCAATGTGGGTATTGATCTGAACTCACATCAGTGGGATTATTACCTTGATCCGTTTCGCACCAATTTCGGTCGCAACCAGAACGGATTTGGTCAGTCCGACAAATCCGGTTCTTCCACCTGGCTTTGGGAAAATACCGCCAATTATGCGCGTTCGTTCGGCGACCACAACCTGACGCTCCTCGGTGGAAGCAGTATCCAGCGCTATCGTCTGGATGATTCCTTTATTTCAGGAAACGATTTCCCCGAAAATACAAATGTGACGACCCTGAATGCCGCCAACAGCGTGGTGGGAAGCACCACTGCGCAGGAGTGGTCGCTGGCCTCTTTCTTTGGTCGCGCCACTTATGACTATCAGAGTAAATACCTGTTTACGGCCTCTTTACGCCGCGACGGTTCCTCCAAACTCGCACAGCACTGGGGCACCATGCCGGCGTTCTCCGCTGGCTGGCGAATCTCTGCCGAGCCGTTTATGCAGCGATTCAAAGCCATCGAAGACCTGAAAATTCGCGCCGGATGGGGTAAAAACGGCAATCAGGAGGGAATCCCGAACTATGCCCGATACGGACTGGTTTCCTATTACCGCCGTCCGACGACCAATCCGCTTTCGGGTCCGGCCGCTGTACAAACGACCTACGGAAATCCCGATCTGCGCTGGGAAACCACCGCTCAGACAAACGTGGGTATTGACCTGTCCATGTGGAATGGTCGCGCTGTTTTTACGCTCGACGCGTATCTGAAAAAAACGGATGACGTATTGCTGAACGTTCAGTTGTCCAACTCACTGCCTATTACCAGTATCCAGACCAATGCCGGAAGTATCGAGAACAGAGGTATTGATTTCAGTGTTGCTACCGTGAATACGGTGAAGGAATTCAAGTGGAACACGGAATTCAATATTTCCTTCAATAAAAACAGGGTAACGGGGCTCCAGTACACCGATGTTTATTATTTCGGCCGTGTTTACAGCAATAACTCCGATGTTTCCATTGTGAAAGTGGGCCTTCCGCTCGGTTCGTTCTATGGCTATGTATCGGAGGGCGTTGATCCGGAAACCGGAAACCTGAAGTACAGGGACGTGAATGGGAACGGTGTTTTTGACACTGGCGATCGCACCGTTATCGGAAATGCACAGCCTGTTTTTGTGGCAGGGTTCACCAACTCCTTCTCCTGGAAAGGATTTGATCTGGTACTTTTCCTGCAGGGCAGTTATGGTAATGATGTGTACAACGCTACCCGTATTGACCTGGAGGGTATGTTTGACAGCAAAAATCAGTCGGTAGCAGTGCTGCGCCGCTGGACGCCCGAGAATCGCTATACTGATATCCCCAGAGCTGTAGGCAAGGGGAATGTGGACAACGTGCGCAACTCCACCCGTTTCGTGGAAGACGGTTCTTACCTTCGCGTCAAATCAGTTACACTCAGTTATAACCTGATGTCCGAGTCACTGAAACGCGCCGGTGTGGAGAAAATGACGGTTTACTGTACCGGACAGAATATCCTTACCTTTACGAAATACAGCGGATTTGATCCTGAGGTAAATGCTTTCGGGAGGAGTGCTACCGAACTCGGTATAGACTACGGAACGTATCCGCAGGCGCGTACGGTGACTGCTGGTGTAAACGTCACATTTTAACACAGAAATACTCCTTTAAAATGAGAATAGCACTGTTTTTTATCGCGATTGTCACACTTTTTTCGCTGAACTCCTGCGAAAAATTCCTGGATCTGGAGCCGGTTTCCGAGGGTATTGCCGTCACTAACACAAGTGCCGACTCTATTCTGTATCATTCCGCGTCGGAGGTCGAAGCGGCGCTTGCAGGCGTTTATGCCGATTTCAAGAATGAGTATTATCAGCTGGACTATTTTGTGAACGGCGATGCACAATCGGATGATGCCTATGCCGGTGGTGATAATCCCGCCAATTTCCAGATTGACGACTACCGCATAGACGCACTCAATCTGAACGTCAGCCGCGACTGGGCGTACCTGTATTCAACAGCAGGAAAGGCCAATGCGGTTATCAACAATACGCAGGCGGTGCCGGATCCTGCCCTGACGGCTCAGCGAAGGGCTGAAATCATCGGTGAGGCCAGTTTCATCCGCGCCTTCATGTATTTCCAGCTGGTACAGCTCTGGGGCGATGTGCCTCTGCAACTGAAGGAGGTCAAAACCATCAGTGCAGATCAGCTCGATGTCATTTATCCCCTGATTTTCCCGGCCCGAGCACCCAAAGAGGAAGTTTACCGACAAATTATTGCCGATCTGGAAACAGCTCTGGCTGGCGTGCGTGTGACTGCTCCGCACAAAGGGTTCATCACAAAAGGCGCTGTGAATACCATGCTTGCCAAGGTGTATGCCACACAGGAACCGCACGACTGGAACAAGGTGAAGGAATACTGCGACGCTGTGATTGCCGGCGGATATACCCTGCTGCCCGATTACGACAAACTCTGGAATAACTCGCAGGAAAACTCTGCCGAGGCTATCTTCGAGATCAACTACAACGGAGGTATTACCGACGGAAACTGGGGTACCAAAATATTCCGCGGACTCGACTGGAAGAAATTCAATCTGCCATCCAACGACCTGGTGCGCGCTTTTGATGCAGAGGGAGATACCAAACGCAAAAATTCGTCGGTCATTTTTCTCGATGTAACGGGGAAGTGGTCGGATCCGCACTGGCCACAGACAAAATATCCTTTCATCAATAAATACCGGACCTTTACAGAGGGCAGCAATCAGAACTATATCTTTTACCGCCTGGCCGACGTATTGTTGCTCAAGGCAGAGGCGCTCAATGAACTGGGAGATCTGGCGGGTGCTGCGGAGCTGGTCAACCGTATCCGGACGAGGGTGAACCTGCCCAACACTACGGCAGGGAACCAGTCTGACATGCGCCTGGCTATTGAGAAGGAGCGTCGCCTGGAGCTTGCCTTTGAAGGGCACCGCTGGTACGACCTCAAGCGTACCGGACGTGCTATTGCTGTGATGAACGCGGTTACCGGCGCCAACAACGAGAATCTGGGTTATGATGTGAATGAAAATCGTTTGCTTTGGCCCATTCCACAGGCCGAGCTGGATAAAAATTCAAAACTGACGCAGAATCCGGGGTATTGATCCCGGTGTCAGTTCTGATAAAGCGAGAGACCTTCATTACCCGGGCCGGGTGATGAAGGTCTCTCACTTTGCATAAGGCGGGATATATTTATGTTTTCCTGATTAAGAATACATCGGAGCCATGAAAGCCTTGTATAAAGATATTCACGACTCCCTGCCCAGCAAATCTTCCACAACCTGCCGGAGCGAAGCCTTGCGTTCCGCAGGTACAGAAACAGCGTCGAGGTGGCGAAACGCCTCCTGCTGAAAGTGATTCTTCTCCTCCTCGATCAGCGCCGGAATACCGTTTCGGTTGTAGATATCCTTTACCGCAGCTATTTTTTTGTCGGCATCGTTCTGTCCGGAGTTCATCCATGCGAGCAGTTCTTCCTGATCGTGTTTGCTGC
>JBDLWO010000266.1:0-7506 GCA_039804245.1 Bacteroidota bacterium | reverse complement strand
CAATACATCCTGGTACAGGAAATGGCAGACGCACCTGCTCCATTCACGACAATCTTGACCTTCGAAATTTCTTTTCCGACCAGTTCCAGCGCATTCAACATTGCCGCAGCACTGATTATTGCTGTGCCGTGCTGGTCATCGTGCATAACCGGAATATTGAGTTCCTGTTTCAGGCGCTCTTCTATTTCAAAACATTCCGGTGCAGAAATATCCTCCAGATTTACACCACCGAAAGTAGGTTCCAGAATTTTGACCGTCCGTACAAACTCATCCACGTTTTTGGTATCGAGCTCCAGATCGAAGCAATCAATATCAGCGTAGATTTTAAAAAGCAATCCCTTCCCCTCCATTACAGGTTTGCCGGCAGCAGCGCCGATATCGCCCAGACCCAGCACAGCTGTACCGTTCGAAATAACCGCTACCAGGTTCCCCTTGGCGGTGTATTTGTAAACGTCTTCCGGATTTTCGGCGATGGAAAGGCACGGTTCTGCTACTCCGGGCGAATACGCCAGTGAAAGGTCCCGTTGATTGGCAGTCTCCTTGGAAGGTATGACTTCAATCTTTCCGGGTCGCCCTTTTGCGTGGTAGTAAAGGGCTTCTTCTTTGAGCGTGGTTTCTTTTTTCATAGTCTTATTTGTTAACGCGGCGCGAAAGTAAGAAGAGAACAGCATATTACACTCCGATAAAAGACGAATGCCCTGATATACCGAATTACTTTCACCTGAAAACAAAACAGAAGACTACTTTTGTTGTTTGGATTTTCAATGTTTTGCCAGACTCCCTTTTTATGAAAATAACAGAAATCTCGCAAATTCCTTTGCCGGAAGCAGCTGAATCTTTTATTCGGGCTGCTTATGCGGAACTGGGCATTACAGAATCGGTCGGAAGCCGCCTGGCCGAAGTAAGGCAGCAAATAAACACAACGGGCACCTATGTACACACGCGCGCGGAACTGGAGCATGGCGCCCGAATGGCATGGAGAAACAGCAATCGCTGTATTGGCCGGCTTTACTGGAAAACACTGAAAATTCTGGATGCAAGGGAGGCGGAATCAGACGGTGAAATATTTGATGCACTGTGCAGACATCTGGAATTTGCCACGAACGGCGGAGAAATTCGTTCGACCATTACCATATTCAGGCCTGCCGGGCCTGATGGTACTGCACCGAAAATTCTGAACGATCAGTTGATTCGTTATGCCGGTTACAGGGATGAAGAAGGCAACATTACCGGCGATCCTTCCCAGGAGAAGTTCACACAAATGTGCCTTGGTATGGGGTGGCAGAATCCGGCCAGATCCCGTTTTGATTTGCTTCCCTGGGTATGGCAATGGCCGGGCCGCGAACCATCCATGGCAGAAATACCTGCCGGGCTGGTGATGGAGGTGGCATTGGAACACCCTGCTTATGATTGGTGGGCCGAACTCGGGCTCAGGTGGCACGCAGTACCTGTTATCAGCAATATGATGCTTGAAATCGGGGGGATACAGTACACAGCAGCACCATTCAATGGCTGGTACATGGGTACGGAGGTAGGAAGCCGGAATCTGGGCGACACCAATCGCTATAATCTGTTACCGATTGTTGCAGAAAAAATGGGGCTCGACAGAGAAAACCCTGCCATCTTGTGGAAAGACAGGGCGCTGATTGAGTTGAACACAGCAGTACTGCATTCTTATGCCAAAGCAGGCGTCAGTATGACCAACCACCATGATGCTTCGGAGCAATTCGTGCATTTTGAAGCAACCGAATGCAGAAAAGGGAGAGCAATTCAGGCTGAATGGGCCTGGATCGTCCCCCCCATGAGTTCTTCAGCTACCGAAGTATTTCACCGGGAATATGAGAACAAGGTGGTTTGTCCGAACTTTTTTTACCGTTGAATCTCATCGGGCAGCTGTTCGGGATTTTCTGACGGATATTCAGACCTTGCTGGCCGGCAAAAAAATCCCGAACAAGCTCTCTTAACGAATAATTTCGTACACCAGCGGCGAGTTGGCCGGAATGGTCAGTTTCGAAATGTCACTGATTTTCTGTCCGCTGATCACATCTCTGGCACTTTTGGCTCCTTTCAGGCACTCATCAAATCGTACCGTTTCGATTGTACGTTCGCTATTGGCGGTATTCAGCACGACCATGACAGTTTTGGAGTCATCGTGTCGGAAATACACATAAACTCCGTCCACAGGCACAAACTGTGTGAGTTTGCCGCGATGCAGCGCAGGCGTTTCATTTCTGTATCTGATCAGCGTGCGCGCATAGTTGAAGGCTTCATTTTCCTTTTCAGTTCTGCCGGCTGCGGTGAACTTGTCTGCCGGATCACCCGGCCAGCCGCCCGGGAAATCCTTGCGGATATTGCCGTGGGAAGGCCATTCATTGCCCGTTCCGAGAATTTCGGTCATATAATATATCTGAGGAATACCGCGGGTGGTGAGCAGAAATGCCATTCCACTCTTGTACTTGTTGAAATCCTCCTTTATGATAGTGTAAAAACGGCTGAAATCGTGATTGTCGAGCATAATCACATTTCTGAACGGATCTTCGTAAAAGTTATCCTTGGCGAGCGTGTAGTAAACCCTTGAAATGCCTTCTGTCCAGCCCTGTTCGCGGGAGAGTGCTTCATGGATGGCAAAAGTGATCTGAAAATCGACCATAGAGGGCAGGTTGGAATCGAAGCCCGTTTTGGTTGGCTGATTATCAGCGAAATATCCCTGTACAGACACACCGTGCTCCCATACCTCGCCAAACATATTCAGTTGTGGATACTCCTCCCTGATCTCCTTGCACCACCGGCTGCAAAAATCCTGATCAGAGTAGGTATAGGTATCTATTCTGAAATCGTCGAGACCAGCAAATTCCATCCACCAGATTGCCTGCTGAACAAGATAATTGGCCAGATGAGGATTGCGCTGATTGAGATCGGGCATAGTGGGAACAAACCAGCCGTCGCTGAATCGTTTTTTATCCCACTCGGACGCATAAGGATCGAGCAGTGTGGGTGCTCTGTAGGTTGTCTGCGTCATCACCGGCCATTGATTCAGCCAGTCTTTGGAGGGCAGGTCTTCCATCCACCAGTGTTCGCTGCCGATATGATTGAGCACTACATCGCGAACTACTTTAATACCCTTTTCGTGGCATTTTTTTATCAGTTCTTTCAACAGTTCGTTACTGCCGAAGCGCCGATCCACGCGGTAATGGTCAGTCACGGCGTATCCGTGGTATGATTCGCGTTTCTGATCATTTTCCAGTTCCGGATTCAGCCATATAGCCGTAATCCCGAGATCTTTGATATAATCGAGGTGATTGATGATGCCCTGCAGGTCTCCGCCATGCCTGCCAACCAGCGAGTCGCGCTGCAGCCCCTGACGCATACCAGTTACATTATCGTTGGAGGGATCACCGTTTGAAAATCTGTCGGGGAAAATGAGATAAATGACGTCCTGCGGTCCTACGCCCTGTGCTTTCACAGCGGCATCCCGGGCGTATATCGGGAATGGGTGTGCAAATTTTTCATTGCCCTTGGTGAAAACGAGCGAGATTGTCTGTGGTTTGGCCTTGGGGCTGATCTCTATGGTCACAAACAGGTAGTTCGGACTTTCCGCTTTTTCGGTCTTGAGGAGTTTGACCCCCTGAGCTCCGCCGAGACTGGCTGTCCAGGTGCCAATATCTTTTTTGTGGATCATTATTTCCACCTGATTGTGCTTCATACCCGTCCACCAGTTGGCGGGTTCCACCCTCATTTCATTGAAAAGCGGTGCTGTGAACGGACTGTCGGCCTTGCGGTGTGAATTGCCAGCCAGGTGGCTGGAGCAACAACACAACAGCAGGAACGGTATAATGCTGAGTTGTCTGAGATAGTTCATGATCGAGAAAAATCGGGTCACTGATTTGAATTTGATTGAATCCGGAGGCTGAGCAATGAGGCCAGTGCCAGCAAAACGCCCCCCAGCATGACAGCATGAGTCCGGTTGTTGTCAAGTACATTCTCCATCACCCATCCGAAGCCTAGTGCAGCCATAATTTCCGGGAGAACAATGAAGAAGTTGAAGATACCCATAAAAACGCCCATTTTCTCCGCAGGCAGCGATGAGGCCAGCATGGCGTATGGCATGGAGAGGATACTCGCCCAGGCAATACCCACGCAGAACATGGAAAGCAGCAGCCAGTATTTGTCTGGAGCAAATCCGACAAAAATGAGTCCGGCGGCGCCGACAGACAGACAGATGGCGTGCGCGCGTGCGCGTCCGAGCCGGTCGGCCAGTACAGGCAGATAGAAAGAGAAGAAGAAGCAAACCACCGAGTAAAATCCAAAACAAATGTTGCCCCAGGCTACACCCTCTGCGTACAGGGGCGAATTCGTATCGGGAGCGCCAAGCACCTCCATGGATACAGCGGTAGTGAAATAAAACCACATCAGGAATAAGCCGGGCCATGTAAAGAACTGTACCAGAGCAACTTTGCGCATGGTAGAAGGCATTTTGAAAATATTGTCAAAAACCTCTCTGAAGCCATTGGCCAGTCCGGCAGTCTCTTCTTTCATCTTTTTGAAAGCTTCCGGATCAGCAGGCGGGTATTCCCGGGTAGTACGTACTGTGTACATTACTGCTGATATATAGAACAGGGCGCCAATGGTGAAAACAGCCACCAGATACGGCGGAATGCCATTTCCCGGCTCCACCGACCCGCTTCCAACAGCCCATATAATAATAGCAGGCAGTACAGCAGCAATCACGTTGCCTATACCAATGAGCATACTCTGGGTTGTATAGCCTTTGTTTATCTGCGATTCGGGCAGCATGTCTCCCACAAATGCCCTGAAAGGCTCCATGCTGACATTAATACTGGCATCCAGAATCCACAGCAGACCGGCTGCGAACCAGAGTGAGGGCGAATGAGGCATCAGAATCAATGCGGCTGTGGCCAGAATGGCTCCAATAGTGAAGTAGGGCTTTCTTCTGCCCCATTTGCCCCAGGTCCGATCGCTCATGTAGCCAATAATCGGTTGTACAATAAGACCAGTCATGGGTGCAGCGAGCCAGAGGAGCGGTATTTCATCAGGTTTGGCTCCAAGATACTCATAAATAGCGCTCATATTGCCCATTTGCATACCCCAACCCACCTGAATGCCCAGAAAACCGGCACTCATGTTCAGTATCGCTCTGCCCGAAAGCGCTGGTTTTACGGAAGATTCAGAGGTATTTTGCGTAATATTCGAATTTGCCATGTCTTATAGTTTTGGTCATGGCAAAGATGATAAAATGATTGTTCTGCTGCTGCATCTGATTCAAAATTTGCTATTTTTTTTGTCAGTTACCTATTTGTCAGGGAAAATTCGTTCCTTTGCAGCAGCAACTGGAAAAATTCTGCCAAACGTTATTTGAAATATCATGCTTAGTCGTCGCAGCGTCCGTATTAAAGTGATGCAACTCCTGTACATGCTCAACAGGGATGAGCAGCTTACCACCAAAGAGCTTGTAAAAGCCTATAAAGATGGTATATGGAAAACTTTCGAGCTATACATATTCCAGTTATATGTCCTGCTTCGTGTTGCTCAATACGCACTCAAGGATGCAGAAATACGCGCTGCCAAATTACTTCCAACCGACGAAGACAGAAATTTCAGACCCCGTCTCGGGGAAAACGAGTGCGTTCAGTCACTTGCCAACCATGTTGGGTTTATGAACCTGGTCAAAAAGTATGGTGTAAACGACCAACTCGACGAAGATCATATTCGCAACCTGTACAATGGCTTTTGTGCGACACCCGAATACCAGGTCTATCTGGAAATTTCCGAACCTTCCGCTGCTGATCATTCAAAAATACTGCTGGAACTTTACAAATTCCTGTCTTCCAATGATTTGTTCTCCGACATGTCCGAAGACCGGTACAACAACTGGGCCGACGATGAGTCGCTGGTAGCCGGAGCCATGAAAAAAACGCTCAAGGCTACACCCGTAAGCGGTGAATTTTACCGTGAACACGAACCATCCGACGCTACTGTACTCGAGTTTGGCGAGGAGCTGCTGAGAAAAACATGCGAGGAAGATCGCGCCCTCTTCACTGAAATTGAGCCGACACTAAGGAACTGGGATGCAGAACGTGTAGCTATCCTGGATATGGTGATGCTCAAGATGGCGCTGTGCGAACTTCTTCACTTCCCCACAATTCCTACCAAGGTAACTATCAACGAGTTTGTCGAGATTTCAAAGATTTACTCGACTGAGAAGAGCCGCGAATTTATCAACGGAATTCTCGACCGTCTGATGAAGGAACTCTCGGAACAGGGAAAAATCGTGAAAGAAGGTCGCGGACTGGTTGAATAGGGTTTGTACATGTATTTGCAGGCGAATCCTGAAACGACTCAGTCCTCCCTGCCTCGCTGACGCAAGGTCTCGTACAGAATCATCCCCGTTGCAACTCCAACGTTGTACGAGTCGAACTGGTTGGCCTGTGGTACCTTGACCAGTACATCAGACATTTTCTGCAATTTATGGGGTAGCCCCTCCCCTTCTGCGCCCATCAGTATGGCGGTTGGAACTGTCAGATCAGCCTTGAATACCGGAATAGCTCTGTCAGAGAGCCCGGTTCCCACTACCTGAATACCTGCTTCCTGGAGCAATTCAACCGCACTGAACATGCTTCGTACCCTGCACAGGCGTACATGCGCGAGCGCACCCGCAGATGCTTTCATTGCCTCTTCATTTGCTGGCGCCGATCCGGACTGTGGTACCACCACTGCATGAGCTCCCGCACAGTAGGCAGTACGACAGATAGCTCCGAAATTGCGTACATCGGTGATGTTGTCCAGCAGTACAATCAGTGGCACCTCCCCCGATTCCAACACGAAAGGAATTACATCCTCCAGTGACTGCCAGGTGATGAGCGACAAATATGCGACAACACCCTGGTGCTGTCCCCTGACCATTCTGTTCAGTTTCTCCTTGGGAACAACCTGCATGGGAATGTCTCTTTCACGCGTGAGAAGACGAATTTCCTTCTCAAGTTCGCCCCTGATACCCTGCTGAAAGTAAACTTTTTCTACCGGTTTACCGGAATTAATGGCTTCAACGACCGGATGATGGCCGTAAATGAGGTTTTTATCCATGTTCAGGCTCCCTTTCGGAGCGAAAGGCCAATCTGGCCAAGATGGTAAGAATTGTGAAACATAATGTGACTGAATACCCTGACACGCGAGACAGTTCCAAAGAATGGTGTGTCAACATTATCAAGCCAGCTATCCTCCGATGAACTTTCAATGATACTTTCAAGCAGTCGGAAGCCACTGTCAACCAGCATCCTGCTTTCGTCAATATTCACACCCTGCCCCTCGTCAACGAAACTCATAGTTGAATTTTTCACCTGTGTTTCATAACCCAGGAAGGTACACAGCATATGCATGGTTTCACCGGTATGCCGGAAGATAAAGCCAATGGAAGCAGTACTGTCATTGAGCTTGAGCAACGCATTTTCGGGTGTCAGTTTGTCGTAAACGCGGTAGCAGTTGGAGCGG
>JBDLWO010000265.1:0-27772 GCA_039804245.1 Bacteroidota bacterium | reverse complement strand
CAAATATGAACTGCAGTTGTTCGATGCGCTTGGTAAAAATGTACATTCTCAATCTTTCTCTGTTCCCACATTCCAATTGTTCAGGCGTCAGCTTCCAACCGGCGCCTTTCACTACCGGATTTCCGCCGACGGGTTACCGGTAGCTTCGGGAACTATAATCGTCAGGTGACTGAAAAGAGGCCATTCCAATCCGATTGTTTAATCCGCAAGCAACTAACTCAAACGAGGCTGTCTCATGTCGTTACTTATGAGACAGCCTCTCTGCTTACCCGTTCCCTTTTGTAAAACTCGCTCGTCAAACCAGATACGGGTTTCATTCACGCTTGAGTACCTTACAGAAAATTAACTCGTTAAATTTCATTTGTAATTTTTTCTGTTTGACATCCCGGCTCTATCTTTAATCGAACTACAACTACTTTTTACAAACCTTCAACGCTTGATAATATGTCTAAAAAGCTATTATTCACCAACTTCTTTCGTTTTTTATCACTGTTTTTTACTTTATTCTGCGCTGGGGATGTTTTTGCCCAGGCAGATTTTTTTCAAACTACAACCCAGACAAAAAACGATTTGAACTCAACCCAGGTTTCCAGGTACGAGAAATCCGAATTTTCGGATGTAACAGGAATAATCACTTTTATCCAAATAAACGATTTCGCCCAACAAGTTGCAGACCAGGTGCTGGAACTTCAGGTGCCCGGCGATGCTACTATTTATTCCTATCATGCCAGGTATGTTTGGTCTCCTTCCACGGACGATATTACTTGGTACGGTGATCTCATGGATTCACTCGGATATGCTTCATTTCAGCTTAAGGACGGCGAAGTGTTCGGATATTTTGCTCTTGAAGAAAGAGATTTTTTCATCCGGCCCTTGGGGGATGACGTCTATATATTGGTCGAATTGGAAGAAGAGGATGCCGCAGTTTGTGGCTATAACGCACCAGATAGCCCAACTGAGGCTATCCCGGAAGAGACAACGCAAATCGCCTCGGATCGTGAGGAAAATTGTGATGTAAAGGTTTTGGTACTCTATACCAATAACGCAGCCGAAGATATTGATAATGTTTCCACGTTTATTTCCGGGTTAATCGCCCAATCAAATCAGGCGCTCCGTAACAGCGCCGTTACCCCTTCCGAGCTAACTTTTAAATTAGCGGGCAAAGCGTTACTTTCGGACTTTAATGAGGGCGATGATATTTCGGAAGATTTGACTGCTTTGCGTACCAACTCAACTGCACTCTCGCTTCGTAACAGTCTATTTGCCGATTGCGTGATATTGCTTACAGACGGAGATTATAGTGCTGGCGACGGCCCTGTTTTCGGTCTTGCGCCTTCCTGTGAACCGGCAGAAAATCTGGCTTTTGCCATTGTGGAAGCGGATGCCGCAGCATCAAGGATGTCGTTCACCCATGAGCTGGGCCATCTGTTCGGCTGCAGACATAGCGTTGGGAACAATAACGGAGGTTGCGAGCCTGACTTTCAGCGGCCACATGAGTTCGATTTGACTTGGAGACGGAACTTAAACACCATCATGGAAGCTGGCGTAAAAAAGAAAAAAAGGATTCCACATTTCTCGAACCCAGATGTACAATACCATGGTAAAGCAACAGGTTTGTATAGCACCCCCTCAGGAATTGCAGAAAGAAACAACGCCAGACAGCTTCGAGAACAAGCATGTATCGTTGGAGAATATCAAAGCTCTAACGATCTACGTGCAATTATTTATGGTGATGACCACCGGTGCATTTCAGCGCTTGGCATACCTGTCCCCCTCGTAGCTCAGGCAAGTGGCGGCGGACCTGGCCCCTACACCTATTTGTGGCAAATCAGTAGTGATGGCATTAATTACGATCCCACTCCACTTAGCGTAACCGATAATGCATCCATTCCAATGCCTACCACACTTGAGGCAGGAGACGTGGTGTTTATAAAACTGGTTGTCACTTCCGGAACAGGCCAGATGTATGTCACCTACTGGGATATTCGCGTATTGCCGCTGGAAAGCTCTGATTGTGACGGAGAGCGCCCAGCGCTTCTTGTTAGTCCAGACGTGGTGGTCAATCCTATAATTTCGATCAACCCAAACCCTGCTCATAGCCGCACCAGCATCCTTACTCCAGACCTGTGGTTACAGGATGAATTTTCCATCGAGTTAGTTTCGGTATTAGGGAATTTTTACGGGCTACATACTTTTACCTTAAACCCGGAAGGTCGTTCAGGGGTTGAACTCGACACCCATCTTTTGCCGAATGGAGCCTACCTTGTCCGAATCAAATCCAGAGGTTTGTATGCAACCCGCAAACTTGTCATTGTTCATTAAAACAAAAAATCATGCGTTACGCCAAAATAGTGCTGCCGGCACTGGTAGTCATTACCCTGTTTTCTTGTGAGAAGGATGATTATTATTGGGGAACGGTTACCGTGCAAAAAAACGGTAGCCCATGGGTAACTGAAATACGGGCAACCCGGAGTACTATATCAAACTCCAAGATAAATATCAGGATTAATACACTCAATCAGAGCGGTGAAATATTGGAAAAACTAAATTTCTTCAAGGTTCCCGCAACCGTTGGCCACTACCCCTTGTCGTATACCTTCAACCAACCGCCAGATGATTCCTTGATTGGGTGCCTCTATGCCAATGGGTACCAGGATCAGTTGTATGATAGTTACTTGCTATCCCAACAGGATTCAACAAGTTACCTTGAGATTACAGAATACGATAGCAAAAAGAAGGAAATAAAAGGTCGGTTCAACCTCATTGTCTGGCCCGATATTAAAGGAAGTTGGAATGCTCCGGACAGCATCGTTTTCTCAGATGGCGAGTTTCACACAAGGGTTGATGATTGAGGCTGATGAGACCATCTCACAAGTAAAGATACGAGACAGCCTTTTTTGTTTTTATATCCAAAGTTAGTTTCAACTTTGAGTATGGTGTATCTTTCAGACACACCCTAATATACAGGGGGCAAACCTCCGGAATGAGGGGGTCAGACCCAATCGGAACAGGGGGGCAAAGCTTCCGGAATATACACAAAGACCACTAGCGCCGGCAAAAGCGTACATTTAATCCATTTCATGGTGGTGAATATGTTTGGTTGAACGTTTTGTATTCCCGGGAGAGGGGTTATCTGCTGTGTCCCATCTTCTTTTTCATATTTTTGGGGAAAAGGTCGGAATTGCTGCCCTTTTTCTTTTTGGTTTTAGACATGTCGGCTTTCAGGCTTTCATTGGCCGGACAGCCGGTTTTGGGTGCACAGGCCGGAGCAGTAACCGCCACGCCAGCGAAAATAACTGCGAAAAAGAGAAATTTTTTCATGACATCCTGTATTGAAGATGAGCGTTAAGATCAGTATCACCTGAGATAATTTTCCTCATAGAAATCGCGATAGCCATCGAGCGTCTTGTTTTTCAGGATACGTCTGTAATTCTCCTGCGTCACGGCAAAATATTCCTTGTCGTAGGTTTTCTTGCCGGATTCGCCGAGGAAATCCTTGCGATTTTTTATCTCTTCGTAGTACTTCATCGTCTGATCCTTGTTATCGAATTTTCTGATTACAACAATTGGCTGGTCGGTGTCAGTCCCCAGGAAAATATTGGAAATCCGGAGTTGTTCGAGTTTGTGGTTTTCCCGGTTATAGTCTGTAATGGCAGCCTTGATGTCGTCGAGTCTTACATTATCGCCTCTGAACGCGATGATGAAGTAATGAAGTTTATCGTGTTCAACGGTGAAGGCATCGTCAATGGGACCGTCATTTTTCTTTTTGTCGTCGGTTTCGAAACCTTTACAGCTCAGCAATCGGGCTATTTCCTTGGCTCGTGTGGCCTCGGGGCTGTCGGGGTAACGGCTGATCACTTCGCCGAGTGAAGAACAGTAGGCTTCACTGCCACTGATATTACCTACACACAGAGCACTCAGGAGGAAGAATTTGGGCATCAGCGGATTTTGTGAGCCGAATCTTTTGGGTGCATCCTGACAGCGTGTGTAAGCATCTTTATATGAACCGGACTGGAACATTCTGAATGTCTCTTCATAGTATTTGTTCAGTTCCCGTTCCCTTTCCTTGGCAGCATTCTGGAAGTTGGGGTCTGTGAGCACGCGCGCGAACGCGCTGTTCGGATATTTTCCCCGGAGTTTTTCAAGGTAGTAATTTGCGCGTTCGGTATTGGCAAGGTCGTTATGTGCCAGGAAGCAATAGTACCATGTTTCCTTCTCATATCGCGCAGTGTCGGGATATCGGGCCTGCATTTCTTCGAGTGTACCCACGCATCGTATGTTGTTCTGGAGTTTATCCCGGAACAGAGTACCGAGCTGGTACATGGCCTCATAGGTAGCCAGGTGAACTACAGACAGCTCTTCCTCTGATTTGGGTATATTGGCAAAAAGGTCTTTCAGGTCTGCTTCTGCGGCGGCATCGGTACTGGTTGAGTCTGTGGCTGCGGCTGCATCTGAACTTGCCGATACTTTATTGCTTCTCCGCCAGTTATCTTCCAGTTTTCGCTCTCCCCAGATGCGTGTGAAGTCCTTTTTCCCTTTTTTTACGAATGCATCGTTATAGAAGTAGAATGAGGAGGGTTTCTGACCAGCCTGGGGTGGGGGAGCTGCTGCTTTGGCTGCATCGGCGGCCGATGTGGGTTTTGCCTTTGCCGCTTTGGCAGCTGCTTCTGCCTCCTTTTGTTTTCTGAGTACTTTTGCCAGTTCCTTGCGTTCTTCGGGCCCCATTTTGAACACCCTCACAATACTGTCATTGGCGGCTATTGTCTGAATCAGTCGGGCGATATCCTTGAGGTTTGAGGCATAATCCTGTGCGCGTTTGAAGCGTTCGTCAGTTGCGGGCAAGACGGTGAGCGTGCTGTCGTAGTAAAGTTTTGCAGAAACGAAATCTTCCTCCTCGAAATACAGGTCTGCCAGCATCAGATAGGTTTCCGCCCTTTGTGCGTTATTGCCCTCTGCGAATGAGAGCGATCTGCGAAGATTGGCTATACCGTCCTGTTTTTTGCCATCTTTCAGGGAAATCATGGCAAGCGTGTAATAGATCTGGTCGCGATATTCGAGGTTTTTGTCATCCTTGAGCATACGGTCGAGCGTTTTGACCGCATCTTCACCGCTTATTTTGCCGTGTGCCCATCCTGCGTAAGTCTGCTGGAGGCGGGCGTTGAAGTCCATTTCATATTCGGGCAGGTTGGCGAGAACCTCGTTGTAGGTTTCATAAGATTGCTCGTACTGTCCCGACCGGTCATAGAGCTGAGCCAGGATAAAGGCAAGACGCGCGCGTCTGCGTTTGTTCTCAGTGAATGCAATGGCATTTCTGAGTGGCTCAATAGCCTTGTCGTACCTTTTTTGCCTGATATACAGGTGAGCTTCTGCGGTTGCCAGATCGTCGTAGAGGCTTTTGGGCAGATATCCGTCTTCCCAGAGATTTCTGAACAGAAACTCTGCTTCGTCATAATTCTCGCGTTCGGTCATAGTGCGACCGTACCAGATCATGGCATTGGGGTAGGCGTTCTTTCGTCCCCAGGGTTCATCGTATGGATTTATTTCTGTTTTTTTTGAGCCTTCAGACTCTTTTTTGGTGGATTTCCCCGGCTCTGGTAAAGTTGGCTGGGGCGTTTTGGGAGCAGATGTTGCCGGCGTGGGCTTGCCTTTTATACCCTGTTTTTTCCTTTTGGCGGCTTCTTTTTTCTTTTTTGCAGCAGCCTTCTTTTTTGCAGCAGCTTTTTTCCTGGCAGCTTTTTTCTTGGCTGCCGCTTTTTTCTTTGCCTCCTTCTTTTTTTGGACTGCTTTTTTCAGGTTTTCCTTTTTCTTCTGAGCGCTGCTTTTTTTGGCGACTTTTTTGTTCTTGGGATCCTGCTCTTCCTGAATGTAGCTGAAGGTTTCTTCGGCGGTTTCAAAGTCGCGTTTCATGAACTGGGCCTGACCGATAAGCATATAGTTGTCATCAACCCAGCGGCCCGGTCTGTGTTTGACAATACCTTTTGCTGCTTTGATGATCACATTGTCCATATCTGCTTTGACAGACTTGTAGTCAGCGGCTGCGTAAGGGTATATCTCGAGAATTTGGTTGTAATTGTCTTTATATTCCGATTCCAGCTTGATGATAGAAAGGCGGTACAGCTCATCGGCGTTAAACCAGTAGTTGTACTTATTGGTGAAACTGTGGTAATTTCGCTTGAAATTATTGGTTTCCTCCCCCTTGCGCTTCGTTGTAACGCAACCAAGGAGGGGCAAAATGAACATGCCAGCGACGAGAGATAATCTCCAGATATTTTTCATGCCAGGATACGAGAGCAGAATTTTTAGCAAAAGTATTGATAGTCTGCTGAAAACAGACCTTCGCGAAGAGGGGATTTTATCATTTCAGCGGTAAAAGTGGCGCTTCCGACTGGCAAATGGTTGCCTGAGCGGTATCTATTTAACAACCCGTATCACGTTTTTGTGGGTTATTTACCGATATTTGCGGGGAAATACTGTCCGCAGTTATACTCCGGACTACAATCAACTCCGGGCCGATTTTTTGAAAAATGCAGAAATTTATTGTTTTCATCCGGCAATTCCTCGATTTCTTCCGTCGTCATGGTGACAGCGACAGGAAGCTCATGGAAAAATTACAGGATAAATACCGTCTTGTAGTCATTAACGATGACACATTCGAGGAGGTGACATCCATGAAACTCACCCCGCTGTCGGTTTATATCGCAGTGAGTTCCCTGATTGTTGGTACGGCCATTCTGGTGGTCATGCTGATTATCTGGACGCCTCTCAAGCGTTATATCCCCGGGTACGGAGATTTTCAGCGAGACTCTGAAATAGCCCTCCTGACCTCCAGGGTGCGCGATCTGGAAGGAGAGGTAGAGGCTACCCGTACTTACACGGAAAGTTTTCGCAAATTACTGACAGGCGATATGTCTGGGCTTACCAGAGAAGATTCGGAGAAACTTGGTCAGCCTGTTAATCCCGCAGATACGCTGCCATCTGATGTTGACCGTGTTCCCGAAGATGAAAAAATGCGTATTGAAGTTGAAAAGGGCACTTTTACCAGCGATTCCAGGAGTACCGGTGCTGCCCGCGAGATTCTCGCAGGCACGCGCGACATCCCGCTCGAGCACCAGTTCTTCATACCACCTGTCAGCGGTGATATGACCGCCGGTTTTGATCTTGGCAAGTCGCATTTCGGAACAGATATAGCGGCGCCCAAAAATACTGCTATCAAATCGGCTGCTGACGGGGTTGTTATTTACGCCGGATATACGATGGAGTCGGGTTACAGTATCGCTATCCAGCATCCAAACAATGTTGTCACCATGTACAAGCATAACTCTGTTCTGCTGCGTCAGACGGGCGCCGCTGTCAAGGCTGGAGAGGCAATTGCCATTATTGGCAACAGCGGAGAAAATACCTCCGGCCCGCACCTGCACTTCGAACTGTGGTATAAGGGGCGACCTGTGAATCCGGCTGCGCTGATTAATTTCAGGTGAAGTACCTGTCAGCCAAAAAACCTAATTTTGCGCTATGGAACTATACTTCCGCGAATTTGGCGCAGGAAAACCCGTGATTATATTACACGGACTGTTCGGGTTTTCAGACAACTGGCAAACGATAGCCAAAAGTCTGGCCAGCCGGTATCTGGTGATAACGCCGGATCTGAGAAATCATGGGCGCTCGCCCCATGTGCCAGCTCACACTTACGCAGAGATGGCAGAGGATATCAGGATTTTCATGGAAAATAACTGGATGCACTCGGCTGTACTGATCGGGCACAGTATGGGGGGCAAGGTGGCCATGCAGATGGCACTCCATTATCCGGATATGGTGGATAAACTGGTGGTGATAGATATTGCCCCCGGCAAGGCTGCCGATAACCATACAGGGATTTTCGAGGCTTTGCTCGGAATGGACCTGTCTGCCATGCAAACGCGCGCTGAAATAGAGGAATATCTCGCTCCGCGTATCCCCGATATGGGTACAAGACAGTTTTTGCTCAAAAACATTACCCGAAACGACGACGGAAAATTTGCCTGGAAAATGAATCTCCCCGTCCTGTGGCGTCATTTTCCAGACATACTCGATGCCGTAACGGGAGACCCTTTTGACAAGCCTGCAATTTTTATCCGGGGAAGTCGCTCCGACTATATTAAAGAGGCTGATACAGCGTTAATAAAGACCCTGTTCACACAGGCAGAAATAGCGACCATTGAAAATGCGGGGCATTGGGTACATGCCGATAAACCGAATGAACTGATCGCTGTTTTATCTGAATTTCTTGACCGAAACTGAACCGCAAGCTCAATTCCATGAATCTGAAGCGAATATTTTTAATTGTTCTGGCTGCCGCAGCCGCTCTGCCTGCCACCCTGACTGCACAAAGCAAGTATTTTGACATTGCCAAAAA
Organism: Bacteroidota bacterium; assembly: GCA_039804245.1. Lineage (GTDB taxonomy): Bacteria > Bacteroidota > Bacteroidia > Chitinophagales > Saprospiraceae > M3007. The sequence goes on along the minus strand of JBDLWO010000265.1, from coordinate 19,380 downwards.
TCTGGAAATATTCGCCAACGCCTACAGGGAGGTGAATCAGTCCTATGTGGATCAACTCGATCCGAATCAACTGATGCGACGTGGGCTTGATGCCATGCTCACCGGTCTCGATCCTTTCACAAACTATATTTCCGAAACAGATGTGGAGGGCTGGAGAATACAGTCGGACGGGCAGTACAGTGGCGTTGGTGCCTCAGGGAAACGCATGGGCGATTATGTAGTCGTCACCGATATTATCGAGAACAGTCCCGCACACAAGGCAGGACTGAGGGTAGGCGACATGCTGATCAGTATTGAAGGGCAGAGTGCCAGGAACCGCACTGAACAGGAGGTGCAGCAATTCCTGCGCGGGTATCCGGGTACGAAAGCCAATATTGTGGTGCAAAGACCGGGTGAGGCAAAAGAAGTTAAAATAACACTTGAACGCGGAGAGGTGATCATCCCGAATGTCCCTCATTCCGGGCTGGTAGCCGAAAATATTGGGTATATCAACCTGACAACTTTTACCCAGAATGCCGGAGGCAACGTGGCAGAGGCGCTCATCAAACTGAAGGAAAAAAATCCAGGGTTGAATGGGGTTATCCTCGATCTGAGGGAAAATGGAGGAGGCCTGCTGAACGAGGCAATTGACCTGGTGAATGTTTTTGTTCCGAAGGGTGAACTCGTGGCTACTACCAGGGGGAAAGTGCCGGAGTGGGATGTGTCGCTGCGTACACAGGGCCCTCCTGTTGACAAGGATATTCCGGTAGTGGTACTGGTAAACCGACACAGCGCCTCAGCCAGTGAAGTTACCTCGGGTGCACTGCAGGACCTTGATCGCGCTGTGGTGATGGGGCAACTCACGTATGGCAAGGGATTGGTACAGAACACGAAGGATGTGGGTTACAATGCCCAGATCAAGCTCACAACGGCAAAATACTATATACCGTCCGGCCGCTGTATTCAGGCTGTGAGGTATAAAGATGGCGTTCCTGTTGATATACCTGAATCGGAAAGAGCGGTATTTAAAACAAGGAACGGGCGGACGGTGCTGGATGGCGGCGGCGTCAAACCCGATGTGGCCCTTCCGGTTGATACCGCCGAGGGTATTGTCAGGGCCCTGCTTGAACAGGATGTCATATTTGATTTTGCTACGGAATTCATGCTGAAACACCCCAAAATTGATTCGGTAGAGATATTTGAATTCAATGAATTTGATGAATTCGTTCAGTACGTTCCCAAACACAAATTTCAGTACCGCACAAAATCCGAGGCCAAGCTGGATGAACTGAAGTTGCTTGCAGCAAAGGAGCACCTTGCACTTGATGCTGATCTGGAGGCGCTTGAACGCAAGATACAGAGCGCCAAAAAAGAGGAACTCGTCCGTTACAAAGACAGGATACTACACGAAATTGAACAGGAAATTGTAGGAAGATACTACTTCCAGCGGGGTAAAGTACGCAAGAACCTGGTTAATGACCCTGAAGTGAAGGAGGCTGTCAGGTTGCTCAACGACCGTCCCCGGTATAATGCTATCCTGGCTGGCAGGTAAGATATCTGTAAAATTCAATACTATGTTAACAAACCTGTTCGGGCATGGTTTTTGTTAAAAATATTTTACCTTTGCAAGGTTGCCGGCTGTGGTAGCCTCGCAAGTATGTCTAACTGTTAAACCGCAAATTATTGTCACTCATGAAGAAGGCACTTCTTTTCTTTGTTTTCTCTTTCGTTCTCGGCGCTTTCGCCGCCAACGCCCAGTCATGCCATGGCTCTGCTGCTGCCGGCAAATCCTGCTGCGCAGACAAGGCTGCCAAAGCTGCTGCTGCTGATCCATCTATTGAAAAGCGTTCCAACGACGACGGCTCTGTTGCCTATGTCCGCAAAGAAGCTGATGCTCAGGGCAATGTTCAGTTCGTAAGTGTCAAGTACGACGAAACAGCCAACGCTTTCGTCGGTACATCACCTGCTGTAACTGACAAAACAAGCATGACCAAAAAGACTGCCAGCTGCAGTTCTTCAGCCTCTTCCGGCAAAGCCTGCTGCGCCGGCAAAACTGCGGAAGCTGGCAAGTCCTGCGCCGGTTCTTCAGCCTCTTCCGGCAAAGCCTGCTGCGCTGGCAAAACCGCTTCCAGCTGCGAAAAGAAAGCAGAGCAATAAGAGCAAAAAACATTTTCTGCGGGAGCAACTCTGAGCAAGAGATGCTCCCGTTTTTTTTTCTATCTTCGCCCTCTCTCATTTTAATCCACACTTTTCGTCAGACACCCAGGCGATCCTGTCAAAATAATATGTACACGCTTGTACTTGCTTTTGTCACGGCATTCATGCTTACATATTCAATCATACCCGTCATCATTCGGGTAGCGAAAGAATTGCGCTTGTTCGATCATCCGAACGACAGGAGTTCGCACGTTACACCTACACCTTCTCTCGGCGGAGTAGCCATCTTCGCCGGAACTGTATGCGGCATTGTTCTGTGGACACCCATCCCGGCTTTCGGGCCGCTTCAATACATCCTCGCAGCCTTTATTATCATTTTTCTTCTGGGAGTGCTGGACGACCTGACACCTGTCTCTCCGGTAAAAAAGTTCTTGGGGCAACTGATGGTTGCCGTCATCCTCGCCTACAAGGCTGATGTGCAGATTACCAGTTTCTATGGTGTGCTGGGCGTGCATGAACTGCCGGTGATGGTACGCTTTGCCCTGTCCGTAACCATTATCATCGGTATTATCAATGCGTTCAACCTGATTGATGGTATCAACGGTCTTGCCGGAGGTATTGGCCTGCTGGCGTGCCTTGCGTTTGGTATCTGGTTTTTCTCGGTCGGGTTGATATCGCTGGCAGTATCTGCTATCGCACTGTCCGGCTCGATAATCGCATTTCTGAAATACAATCTGGCGCCCTGTCGGATTTTCATGGGAGATACAGGCTCTCTTCTTATCGGCACAATGTGTTCCATTCTTGCCATCGAGTTTGTGGAGGCGAATTATCAGATGGCTCCGTCCAGTCCTTTTCGTCTCGCCAGCGCCCCCTCGATTGCACTTGCCATTCTCATTCTTCCTGTTTTCGATACCTGCAGTGTTTTCGCCCGGAGAATGATGCGGGGTAACTCTCCCTTCACCGCAGACAAGACGCATATTCACCATCAAATGCTCGCAATAACGGGATCGCACGCGCGTGCTACTGTATTGCTGCTCCTGTTCAATATACTGTTTGTCGCGTTCGCATTCTCCATCCGTAACCTCGGTACCCAGCAATCCATGCCCATACTCATTGCAGTGGTATCTGTGTGCGGATTTATTCTTTACAAAATGTACAGCGCTAAAAAGATTTCAAAAGGTGACTGACTCATTCACCCGAAATCCGCAGGATATTCCGTAGTTGCTGTAAAAAAATACCTTTGTTGGCAAATCTGGAACTCTAATCACCAACGCTATATGACAACAGATACACCCAACATGTCGAGTTCGTTTGAAGAGGCTTTTACGCTTGTCCTTGAAGCCCTCCGGACAAGCCTGTCGCCGGGCTTCGATGAAATAATGCTTAACGGAATGCCGACCTTCGTCGTGCCACTGGGCAAGTACCCCGCGGGCTATCATTGCACCCCGGGCAAGCCGCTCCCGTTCATCAGCATCGCATCCCGGGCAAGCGGCATATCGCTGCATCACCTGGGGCTGTATTCCATGCCTGAACTGCTGGAGTGGTTCACGGCTGAATACCCGAAACACTCCAGACGCAAACCGGATATGGGCAAGGGATGCGTTCGTTTCAAAAAACTGGACGACATACCCCTGCAGCTCATTCGGGAACTGGCAGGCAGGGTATCTCCCGACGAGTGGATTAGTCACTACGAAAAAGTACTGAAACGCTAGTTTTTCAGGAGTTCCTCCGTCAGCGCCTGACTGGACGCAAGATTTGGGCATCTGACGGTGAGTGCCTTCATGACTTCCGGTATATCATCCGGTTTGATGCGCTGCTCCTGAATACATCTTCTGGTTTGCTCAAACTGAGCCTGAATCCGGTCGAAATCTTCGTTTTGCTGACTTTTCTGAACTTCACTGTTGAGCATGAGGAGTGGCGTCGCACAGTTGCAGACTGCCTTTGCCTGCTTTTCTGCTTTTGATTCCTCCGGTGTGGAATCGCACGAGAAAAGAAGGAGAGAAACCAGAATCGGGAATAAGCGCATAGTTAATCGGCAAATAATGAAGAACAAAGATAGAACTTCCCGGGACAGGGTAGCGCCCGGAAATGAAACATACTCCAAGGCAACCATCTGCGTCCTTAATGCACCATTAAATGTGAAAATCTGTTTGATATGCGCATCGCGATTCTGTTGATTCTGAGTACTATCTGCCACATCAATCTGCCGGCACAGTCTGAATCGGTGCTGCCCGCCTTTGCTATCGGCGAATGGAGGCAACACTTGCCCTGGCAGCGCTCTGTTTACGTCACCCAAAGTCCGGAAAACATATACTATGCCACAGAGTGGGCCATTGCCGAGATCAGCAAATCGGATCGCAGCGTGAGATTCATTACAAAGGTGGAGGGCCTGAGTGACGTGGGTATTAATCTGGTACGGTATTGCCCGGCTGCTGAAGCGTTGGTGATTTCCTACACCAATAACAATCTTGACCTGTATTTTCCCGCTGATAGATCAGTACTGAACCTGCCATTCATTCAGAAAAACCCCAATGTTATTGGAGACAAGAAGATTTATGACGTCTTCTTCGACGGTTCGGATGCTTATTTCGCCTGTGGTTTCGGTGTGCTGAAGTTTGATGTGGAGGCTGCCGAAGCCAAATACACGGTATTCACCGGTATGGCTGTGAAATCGGTGGCTGTCGCAGAAAACAGGATATGGATGGCAACCGATGACGGTATGTTCAGTTTGCCTGAAGACGATGACAACCCCGCTGATTTTGGTCGCTGGGAGGCTATGGGCATTGCCCAGGGATTCCCGGCTGGTGTGCCAGTAAATGCTGTTTGTATCTGGAATAACCAGCTTGTATTTGGGGCTGGCAACAAATTGTACCGCCTTTCCGGCAGCGTGCCGGAAGTACTGGTGTCGTATTCCGGCCGGGAAATCAGGTATCTCACAGCCGAAGGCGCCGGATTGATGGCAGGGTGGTATAATCCGGCCAATTTTGGTATCGGCACGGTTGAATATCTTGAAACAGATGGAACCCGAAGTGAAATTCACGGTCCGTGCAACGCAGAATTCCCGCTGTATGGCATAGAGTCCGGTAACAGACAGTTCTGGCTCTCTGACCAGAATGATGGATTCCGTGTGTTTGATAAAAATAAGGGTACTTGTGAACAATTTACCTTTAACTCTCCATACAGACATATCGCATCCGATATTTCCATAGCAGGCAACAAGGTGTATATAGCGACCCCGGGCGCCCGATCCAATCTGGAGCCGATTTACGAGTTTCGTTCCGGTGTGTATATTTACGAGGATAATCAGTGGTCGAGGTTTACCGGCGAAACCAATCCGGAGCTGAAGCCTTTTGATTGCGACAAGGATATGTGGCGGGTAGCTGCTCATCCGTCAGAGCCGGATAAATTTTATGTGGGCAGCTTTGTTGGAGGACTGACAGAGGCTACCGTTCCGGGTGCCACCGCCCAGTGTTACAACAAAACCAACTCTATCCTCAGAGACGCAGGTGCTTCCGGTACAAACAGAACCGCTATTGGAGGTCTCGCATTTGATCAGGAAAACAACCTGTGGATAAGCAATTTCGGTGCAAGTGCTCCGATAGCTGTGAAAAAGGCGGATGGAACCTGGAAAAACTTCACAGGTGCACCTGCCAGTAGTGTTTTACAGGTAGCCGTTGACCAGAGCGGGTATAAGTGGTTTGTTCTGGCCTTCAACGCTGGCATTATGGTATATGACAGCGGCACCAGCATAGATGATCCTGCCGACGACCGCTACAAGATAATATCAACGTCGAACAGTGTTTTGCCTACCAACACCATCAACTGTATCACTGTTGATCTGGATGGCGATGTTTGGGTAGGTACGCAGCAGGGCGTGGTCAGCTTCGAATGTGGAAGCAATATTTTCTCAAACGACGCCCCCTGTGTAACCGGCAGAAGACGGATTGTGAATGTGGATGGATTCAACGGTTATCTGCTGGAAACCGAGGATGTAAAAGCTATTGCAGTGGATGGGGCCAACCGGAAATGGTTCGGCACTACAAACGGAATATTCGTGCAGTCGCCGGATGGTCTTGAGCAGGTGGCCCGCTACACCAATACTAACAGTCCGCTTTTCGATAACGCCATTACCGATATTGCTGTCAATCAGATCAGCGGCGAGGTGTGGATCGGAACGGAGAAAGGTGTTCTCTCTCTCCGGTCGGGTGCTGTGGAGGGCACCAAAATCAACCGGCCTACTGCTTATGCCTATCCCAATCCGGTACAACCCGGGTACGACGGCCCCATCGCCATTTACGGTCTCGCACGCGATGCCAATGTTAAAATCACTGATATAGCGGGTAATCTGGTATATGAAGGCCAGGCACTGGGCGGACAGGCTGTATGGAACGGCCGCGACTACCTTGGCAATCGGGTAAAATCGGGTGTTTACATGATCTTCGCCACCAGCGAGGCAACCTTTGAAGAGCCCGATGCCATCATGGTCAAAATCGTCATATTGAATTGAAATTGCTCAGAAAGCGCCTTAACACTTGTTAAAATTCCGCGTTTTTTACAATTTAATGCAATATACGAGGATAATAACTGTTTTTAATCCAGTTCCTCTCACTGTTAAAAACCGAGTTAAAAAAGCCTATGGAAGATACCTACACCAACGATGCGCTGGTACAGTTTCTGTACCATGAAATGTCGGCTGTAGAAGCCATTGAGATGGCTCATGCGATCGAGGCCGATGACTATCTTTTATCCGAATTCCGTTCGATGCAGGTTGCCAGAGCTCACCTTGTCAAGGTGTTATTTCAGCCCTCGGCCATGTCTGTCAACAGAATTCTCCGATACAGTGCCGGTACAGCGCTGGAGGCTGGCAGTCTGTCCTGACTGGTTTACAAGCTCCCTTCGTCGGCGAAACTGTAGTAGCCGCGTTCGGAAATAATAAGGTGATCGAGCAGCGGCAGGTCAAAAATTTTTCCGGCCTGCTTCAGTCGTTCGGTCAGGTCTATGTCTGCGCGGCTCGGCTGCAGGTTCCCCGACGGGTGGTTATGAATGGCGATGAATGCCGCTGCGCGTGCATCGAGCGCTACCTTGAACACCAGTTTCAGGTCAACTACGGTGGCATTGGTGCCCCCGATACTCACCCTTTCTCTTCCAAATACTTCGTTGGCCCTGTTCAGCAGAAGAATCCAGAATTCTTCATGATGCAGATCATTCAGACGGGTTGAGATGGCATTAAAGGCATCCCGGCTGCAGGTTACCCGCGGTTTTTGCTTCAGATCGGAGAGGTAGCGTCTTCTGCCCAGTTCAAGGGCGGCTGTTATTGAAACAGCCTTTGCCTCTCCAACCCCTTTGAAGCGCTGCAGGTCTTTGGTGCTTCTTTTCCCGAGTTCGTGTAAATTATTCTCTACGGATGCCAGGATTCGCTGGGCCAGTGATACTGCGCTTTCTCCGATAGTGCCAGAGCCTATCAGAATTGCGACGAGCTCGGCATCGGTTACGGCGGTCAGGCCATTTGAGAGCATTTTTTCACGGGGGCGGTCTTCATTTGCCCATTGTGCAATAGACTGGAGTTGATAGTGTTTGTTCATGAGGTGTACTGCGGATTTAAAGCGTGTACTATAAAATTACAGGCTTTTCTTTCCACTGCGCAACCTTTTAACGGAAGATTAAGAGATTTTGTACCGCAGATATTTGATCGTTTTTCCTGCAGCAAGGTGCTTTGTTTCGTACAGTGTGGGGATGCTTAATTCAGGTATTGGTAACTCGCCGGCATAAATATCAGGATTCTGGTACTGCAGGCTGCAGGCGCCATCGCCCCGTACAGACTCCAGAGAAAAACGGATGAAATCATCGTCATCGTGCTTGAGGTGCACAAGGCCGCCCGGTTTCAGTATTTTCCTGTATTTATCGTGGAAGAAGGGAGAGGTAAGCCGTCTGTTTTCTTTACTGGAACGAGGAAAGGGGTCGCAGAAGGTAATCCAGATTTCGTCCACCTCGCCGGGTTCAAAGAAATGGTCAATTACTTCGATCCGGGTGCGCAGGAAAGCTGCATTGTCAAGACCGTTGCGCAGCGCGTCTTTAGCTCCGGTATGCATCCGGTTGCCCTTTACGTCAACACCTATAAAATTGCGTTCGGGAAACAGGCGTGCAAGGCCAACTGTGTATTCGCCCCGGCCACAGGCCAGCTCGAGTGTGATGGGGGCGTTATTTTTAAAATGAGTACTCCGCCATTTTCCTTTCAGATCTACAGGCTGCAGATCGGCACCCGTCAGGACAGGTTCCTGAACGTTATAGCATTCATAGACATTGGGGAATGAGATGATTTCGGCGAACTTGAGCAGTTTTTTCTTGCGTCCCACGCTGTATTCTGATTGGGTATTATGAGCAATGATATCCTTGAAAGAGCGCTCTTCAGCTCTTATTGATCCTTCTTTTTTCTTCGAAGTTTCAGCGCTTTCAGCAGAAATGAAGGAAGCGGTTTGGCAGGATTGCTTCGTTTGCGGAAGTCGAGATGCCAGCCCCATTTCTTTACTATGGGTAATTTGTATGGCTCGACAAACTCAATAAGCGTGCCATCGGGATCTTCGATATATGCGAAAGCACCGGCAGCTTCACCCATGTCGAATGAGCCGCTGCTGTCAACGGTAAACGGGTGCCCTTTCGAGGCGCAGAATTTTTTGAGGTCTTCCATGCCATTTACATCGAAGCACAGGTGGATATACCCCAGGTCGCCCCAGAATCTGTTTTCAAAAATCTTCCGGGGTTTTTTATCGAGCAGTTGAATCAGTTCAATTTCGGCATCGCCGAGCAAGCTACTGAAGGGGCCTTTTCGCTTTTCCGGGTGCGTCAGCAGAACGCGCCGGTACTCACCTCCGGCGATTCCTTTCATATCCTGGAACTGTCCGGTCTGATCGTACATGATCTGGTTAAATCCCAGGACATTCATGTAGAACCGGATGGAGCGCTCCATATCTGAAACTCCGATAATGGCGCCATACACACCCCCATTTCCGCTTTTGCCGGGATTGGAAAACCAGTCGGCAGCTTCCACCACTTCGAAGAGATTATTCCAGGGGTCTCTGACGAAAAAATGGCTGTTGCCATCGGGGCGTTTGCTGGTGGCCGTGAGTACGTTCAGTCCTCTGGCACGGAAACTTTTTTCAGCTGCTGCAGCGTTGGCGCATTTGATTTTGGCAACTGATATACCCAGGTCACCCGGTTCAGGCGTAAATGCAGGTGGCTCGGGCGTTCTCTCCGTGTATTGCCAGATTTCCATTCCGCCACCGCCATTCATATTAAGAGCAAGGATGGCATGACGGGCTCGAGGCTTGCCTCCTGTATAGGGTAACATCAATTTTGCCACAGCGGCATCCTCGAAGAAAACGAGATCCATGCCAAAGTTTACTCTGTACCAGTTGAATGCCTCACGTGCTTTGCCAACACCAATGCCTATTTGCTGTATTCCGGAAATGAACATGAACGATTGATTAATGAAAACGCCTGTCGGGAAGACGGTTAGAGATTTAGAAAAGGCCAAAGGTAAAATTTATAGTGCTTTTTCAATTCCAAAAAACACCTTTGTTATCCATATAGCCGATTAACTTAGTAGGTTTGCGGTTGTTTACACCAAAAAAACTTTTTCGATAGTGGAAGACTGGGAACTGGATTTTGAATGGCTGCACGTACGTAACCTTGTAAAGGACGCTATGCACCAGGAAACACTGCCAGATATGAACATGGTGTTGTTTCTGGTGGGTATCCATGAGCTGGGCCGCTGGCAGAAGGGTTATACCAAGGAAGAAAAACAGGATCTGATGCACATCGGCGTATGTTGTCTGCTGGCTCAGGAGGGCTATTTCGAATTTATTGGCAGAGATCAGGACGGTTGGCCGCATTACAGGCAGGTACGCGAAATGCCGGCAGTTAATACCCTGGATCAGGAACGGCTTCTGAGGATTTGTGCCGTCAAATTCTTCAAAGAGTGGGAAAAATCGGCAGATCAGGCAGGTATAACGGAAACTTAATATTAACTTAATGTGGTGAAGTAGCCTCCTGTAAAACTGCTGATCTACTTTTGCACCCAAGATTCCTGACCGTCTTGTTTTAACTACTAAATTCATCTTCTATGATGATGCTTGGCTTCGTTGCAGATTTATCTGCGAGCGCATCTGTTCTTTTGGTTGTCTGCATTCTTGCAGTTTGTTTTTTTGAAGCAATCAATGGCTTCCATGACACAGCCAACGCCGTTGCAACGGTTATTTACACCAAAACTTTACCACCTGTTTTTGCAGTAGTCTGGGCGGGAGTCTGGAACTTTTTAGGAGCCATGCTCGGCGGTATTGCAGTGGCAATGGGCATGATCAAACTTATGCCGCTCACCGATATGATGTCGGTTTCCCTGAATGAAAATATTGCGCTGGTGCTGTCAATTCTCATTGCGGCTATTGCCTGGAACCTCGGAACCTGGTATTATGGTATCCCCTGCTCCAGTTCACATACCATGATCGGTGCTCTTTTGGGTGGCGGTTTTGCCTTTTTCAGTATTCATGGCGGTATTGGACCCAACTGGGACAAAGCCAAGGATATCGGTCTCTCCTTACTTGTTTCTCCTTTGTTCGGGTTCTCTCTTGCTATCGGACTGATGTTCCTGCTAAGGGTACTTGTCAAGAAGAAAACCATATTCAAATCGCCTGACGATACCAAAAAGGCACCTCCGATGTGGATACGTGCTATTCTCATTACTACCTGTACTCTGGTGAGTTACTTCCACGGTAACAATGACGGGCAAAAGGGTGTTGGACTCCTGATGGTTGTTCTGATCGCATTTATGCCCATGCAGTTCGCATTGAACCCTCATTTTTCCAAAGATGAGGTTAAAAACCATGTTGTGAATGTACAGTCAGCATTAAGCGGCGAAATAGCCGCCGACAGTTCACGCCTGGCTTTTCATGCTCCGCTGATAAATTTCTGTACCAAATTGAATTCAGCAATTGATACGCTTGACAACAAGAGTAAAACTCAGGTTTTTGCTGTCAGAAAGGGTGTGCAGGATCTGAACAAGAAGCTGGAGGCAGCCCTCAAGAGTCAGGTGATTTCAGGAGAGACGGCGAAATTGATCAAAGCTGAAATGAAAGGTTTGACTAACGCTTATGAGTATCGCCTGACCTGGGTAGTATTGCTTATCTCCATTTGTCTCGGTGTGGGAACCATGATTGGCTGGAAACGAATTGTGGTTACAATAGGTGAAAAAATTGGCAAAACTCACCTTACATATGCTCAGGGCGCCAGTGCCGAACTTTGTGCGGCCGCCACGATTGGTGTAAGCAGCTACTACGGTCTCCCTGTTAGTACCACACACGTACTCTCTTCAGGTATAGCAGGTACAATGGTTGCCGATGGCGGGGTAAAGAATCTGCGTCGTAAAACCATTACCAACATTGCACTGGCCTGGTTACTGACACTTCCTGTTTGCTTTGCCGGCGCCGCTGTGTTGTTCTACCTGTTCAGAATGATTATCTGATGGATTCCGAATAGCCCCGGGAACCACTGATCTGTATCCAATTTTCTAAAGTCTGTTCCTAACCTGACTTCTCTCATGCTGTTACGTAAATGCGTAGCTCTGCTGCTTCTTTGCCTGTCCGGAAACATGTTAAATGCTCAGCAACCGGCTGCTGCTCCTTCTGTCCCCGCCCCTAAAACTGAATCACCCAAAGTAAACTCCAGTAGCAAATGGTATGATAAAATCAGCCTGAGAGGCTACTCTCAGTTCCGATACAACCGTTTGCTGGAAACCAATCCTGATCTCAACTGCGAGCAATGCGACAGGAGCATCGGAAAAAATCAGGGATTTTCTTTTCGTCGGGCCCGACTCATCTTCAGTGGCGATATCCATGAACGGGTATTTCTTTACCTGCAGTTCGATTATTCCGCCGATGCATCCGACGTCAACAAGCATTTTCTTCAGGTGCGTGATGCCTACGCAGATTATGCTTTTGATGATGCAAAGGAGTTTCGCATCAGGGTGGGGCAAAGCAAGGTGCCCTACGGCTTTGAAAATCTCCAGTCAAGCTCCAATCGCCTTCCTCTCGATCGGGCTGATGCATTTAACTCTGCAGCGCCCAACGAGCGTGATATGGGTGTGTTTTTCTACTATGCCCCGAAGACAGTCAGGGAGCTGTTCAGAACACTGGTTAACGACGGTTTGAAAGGATCCGGTGATTATGGTGTACTGGGTATCGGACTGTATAACGGACAAACGACGAACCGGCCGGAACTGAATGATAATCTCCATACTGTTGTCCGGGCCTCCTATCCTTTCCAGTTTGGTCGCCAGATTATTGAGCCCGGATTGCAGGCTTATGCCGGTAAATATACCATTGCGAAAGACAGGCTGTCGGCCGGTGTGAAATCGCTGTCGGTACCCATGTATGATGAACGCAGGGTAGGTGCCTCTTTCGTACTTTACCCACAACCCTTCGGGGTTCAGGCCGAATACAATATTGGCCAGGGGCCTGGTTTTAATCCAGCTTCTGATTCTATAGAGTTGCGCAACCTGAAGGGAGGTTATGTAATGGCATCGTGGCGTGCAAAACTGAAAAAAGATCAGTGGCTGATGCCTTTCGCGCGTTATCAGGTATATGAGGGTGGCAAAAAGCAGGAAACAGATGCCAGGTACTACGATCTGAAAGAAACAGAAATCGGTGCTGAATGGCAACCGATCAAAAATCTTGAGCTGACGCTTTCGTATGTGATCAGTCACCGAAAGTACAGCGACTTCAAGACAGACTACGACGAGAAAGGGAATTTTCTTCGTATTCAGCTCCAGCTTAATTATTAGGAGAGTTTTGTTCAGGATTTTCTGCCGATGGCAAAACAAGCGTATTTTCGTCAGCTTTTGCCTTTTTGAAGGTGCATAGCCGGAGTTGTGTAATTGAAAAGGGTGATAAATGAGCCGTTTTTGACCCGGCGATAGAATTCTGAATAATTTCTAATAAAGGTTTCCTTGCGCCAACACCTGAAATCTCCCCGAAAGTCTGCATCTTTCGGGGAGATTTTTTCATCCATGCGCACCGTCATTTTTCTCGTCCAGAAGGAGTTTTTACAGATTTTTCGCAACAAAACCATGTTGCCTCTGCTGCTCATTATGCCCATTGTGCAGACGCTCCTCCTCTCTTTTGCAGCCAATTACGAGATTAAAAATCTGGCGCTTACCGTAGTGGATCACGATCTGAGCCCTTTGTCCAGACAACTCACCTCAAAAATTGCAGGTTCCGGCTATTTCAAACTGAAGCAGTTTACCTTCTCCGGCGCGGAGGCCGATGCCTCCATGGAAAGAGATGAAGCCGATCTGATTCTCGAAATTCCGGCCAGTTTTGAGCGTGACATGATCAGGCAGGGTCAGGCAACGGTATCGCTTACTGCCAATGCCATCAACGCAGTAAAAGCCGGCTTGGGCCTGGGTTATGCGCAAAATATTATCAGAGACTTTGCTGCCGATCAGACGCCCGTCGCAGGTGCCGGAATCCAGGTGATTTACAGCAACTGGTATAATCCGCGACTCGACTACAAGACCTTCATGGTGCCGGGCATCCTTGGTACTATTGTTTCATTGCTGATATGCTTCCTGACAGCGCTCAATATTGTACGCGAAAGAGAAATTGGTACCATCGAACAACTCAACGTGACGCCTGTGCGCAAATGGCAGTTCATTCTGGGCAAACTGCTGCCTTTCTGGTTATTGTCGCTCCTGATTGTTTCTATCGGACTGGTTGTCGGGAAACTGGCATTCAATATTCCGATTGTTGGTGATCTGAAACTGATATTTGCCTACACAGCCACCTATACTCCCTGCATGCTGGGCCTTGGCTTTCTGATATCCAACTTTTCTGATACACAGCAACAGGCGATGTTCACAGCATGGTTTTTCATGCTGATTTTCATGATGATGAGTGGCCTGTTCACGCCACTCGACAGTATGCCGGAATGGGCGCAATGGATTAACACGATCAATCCGCTCAAGTATTTCGTGGAATTCATGCGGCTTGTTTTACTCAAGGGCGCCGGATTCCGGGATATTCAGTCCAACTATTTTACCATTCTGACTTACGCTGTGGTGGCCAATTCGCTGGCCGTTCTGACTTATAAAAAACGCTCCTGACTTCTGACATGGAAAAAATAACTGAATCTGCCTCGAAGTATCGTCATCTGGAACAAATGAGCACCCTTGAACTGCTCAGTAATATAAATGCAGAAGATCAGTCTGTGCCTCTCGCTGTGGCAAAGGCTATCCCGCAGGTAGAAGCGCTTGTGGAGGCTGTGGTTCCCAAAATGAAAGAAGGTGGCCGTATTTTTTATATAGGCGCTGGCACCAGTGGCCGCCTGGGTGTACTGGATGCTTCCGAAATACCACCCACGTTTGGAGCCCCACCCGATTGGGTAATCGGTATTATTGCAGGCGGCGACACCGCCATTCGCAAGGCCGTGGAGAATGCTGAAGACAGTGAGACGCAAGCCTGGCTCGACCTGAAGGCGTGGCAGATTGACAAATTCGATACGGTGGTCGGTATTGCTGCTTCCGGTACTACTCCCTACGTGGTACACGGGCTGCGCGCGTGCAGGAATGCCGGAATTGCCACCGGCTGCATTACCTGCAATCCGGGCGCCCCTGTACTTGCCGAGGCTGATTATCCCGTTCTGGCGGTAGTCGGCCCGGAATTTGTTACAGGAAGTACCCGTATGAAAGCCGGCACTGCCCAGAAACTGTTGCTGAATATGATCTCAACTGCCGTTATGATCAGGCTCGGGCGCGTAAAGGACAACAAAATGGTGGATATGCATCTGACCAATGCCAAACTGATTGACCGGGGTGCCCGAATGGTGGCAGAGTCCACCGGACTGGAGTATGAATCATCCAGAGAGCTGTTGCTGAAATTTGGCAGTGTCCGGGAAGCTGTCAGTCAGGTTAACAAGCGCTAAAAGCGTACTTTCACCAATACAGGAAAGTGGTCAGATACCTGCCTTCCGTTCACCTTGGGATGCAATACTTTGTAATGGGTAACTTTCCATCCCGGGGCCGCCAGCCAGATATAGTCAATCCGAGGATAGCGTTTTTTATTGACTTCGAATCCGTTGAAAGTACCATTGTCACTTTGCCCGGACGGACAGGCATCTCTGAGAAATTTGCCCAGCTGCATAATCGGGGGAGTGCCCGGCTCAGCATTCAGATCGCCCATAAATACAGCATTACGACCTGATTTTCTCCATTCTGACAATAACGACCGTATTACACCGGCGCTATTCCGGCGTGCTTCCACGCCAATATGATCCCAGTGTGTATTAATGACCATCAGGCTGTCACCAGTTTTCCTGTCGAGGAGTGTTACAACCGTGGCAATCCGCTCGCAGGCGGCATCCCAGCCTTTTCCCGGTTTGTCAGGAGTGGCCGAAAGCCACCTTGTTGAAGCTGTGACCAGTCGGAACGCTGTAGTATCAAAATAAACCGGGCTGTATTCGCCTTTTTCTCCACCATCTTCGCGTCCGACACCGTAGCGCTGATAGCCTTTCAGGTGTTTGTCCAGAAAGTCTACCTGCGATTTCAGTACTTCCTGAAAACCTGCGACCGATGGTTGCTGGCTCAGCACCTCGCCGACCAGCGCTTCCTTTCTGAGCTCCCAGCGATCGGGACCGTCGCCCGGATTGTCATAGCGTATATTACAGGTGAGAAAAGTGTAGGATTGTGCCTGAACAAGACTTGCTGCGGCAGCGATCAGAGTTGTGATGATGATTTTTTTCATATTTCTCTCAGATTGAGCAGTTTATTCATTTCATGGCGTATCTCTTCAGTACACAGATTGCCCAGACTGCCGGCATGTGTGTGGTTCAGGGCAGCATCTTTGTCGTGCTGAAAAATTCCGTTCTCAATATCGTTACCCACCATTACGTACGCTTCCCGAAAGGAGTAGCCGGACTTTACCAGATTATTTACGGCTTCAACGCTGAAGATATACCTGTATTTCTCGTCTGCGAGAATATTTTCCCTGACGCTGACAACTTTCAGGGCTTCGTGCAGTATACCAAGGCAACTCTTCAGATCCTGAATGGCCGGAAAGAGAATCTCTTTGGTCAGCTGCATATCGCGGTGATAGCCGGAGGGCAGGTTTGTCTGCAGAATAGCCAGTTCATTGGGCAGGGCCTGCAACCTGTTGCCCTTCGCCCTGATCAGTTCAAAAACATCCGGATTTTTCTTGTGTGGCATAATACTGCTGCCAGTTGTCCAGTCGGAAGGGAACCCGATAAATCCGAAATTCTGACTCATGTACAGGCATATATCCATACAGAATCTGGATAGCGTGCCTCCCAGACTGCCCATGGCTGCCGCCACAATTTTTTCTGTTTTACCCCTGCCCATCTGGGCATAAACGGAATTGTAGCACAGTGTTCTGAACCCGAGTATTTCAGTAGTCATTTTCCTGTCGAGCGGGAAACCGGAGCCGTAACCGGCGCCACTACCCAGCGGATTTTTATTAACCACCCTTTCCGCGGCTACAAGCATTTCCATATCATCAATCAGGGATTCGGCCCAGGCGCCGAACCAGAGACCGAAAGATGAAGGCATGGCTACCTGAAGATGGGTATAACCCGGGAGCAGTGTTTCCCTGTGCTGTTCACTCAGGTCGAGCAACTGGCCGAAAAGCGCTACTACAGCATTGCGTATTTCGTTCAGTTCTGCACGGAGATACAATTTGATGTCAACAGCCACCTGATCATTCCGGCTTCTGCCTGTGTGTATTTTCTTGCCGGCTTCACCTGTCTCCCTCGTGAGAATCAGTTCTACCTGTGAATGCACATCCTCTACACCGGGTTCTATCTGAAAGTTGCCGGCCTCAATATCTGCCGCGATTTTCAGGAGCCCTTTTTCGAGTGACAGCCACTCATTTTCGCTCAGTAACCCTGCTTTGTGAAGCATGCGTGCGTGCGCGAGCGAACCCTGTACGTCGTATCGTGCGAGCAGCATATCAAATTCCGGATCGCGGCCCACCGTGAACTGTTCCACAACAGCCTGGGTGAAGGAGTTGTTTTTTTGCCATATTTTCATGATTTCATCAGGTTTTGACCGAATTTTTCCAATAAATTGATGTAAATATCAATGCCCGAAGTTATTTCATCGAGATAGATATACTCATCGGCAGTATGGCTCCGGGCACTGTCGCCGGGTCCCATTTTCAATGCAGGAAAGAACATAAGTGCCTTGTCGGAGGTAGTAGGTGAGCCGTAACAGGTTCGGCCGAGCGAAAGTCCGGCCTGTATCAGCGGGTGTTCCGGATGAATCACGGATGATCTCATGCGCAGGCTGCGGGGTGTCAGCTCCCCGGTCGTGTTGTCGCGGATAATTTCAAGTACTTCCTCCAGTGAATAACACTCATTTACCCTTACATCAACAGTATAGGTGCATTTGTCAGGCACCACGTTATGCTGAGAACCTGCATGGATAATGGTGACCGACATTTTTACCGGACCGAGCAGCCGGGAGTTTTTGTCAAATTGGTAACCTCTGATCCAGGCTATGTCATCAAGTGCCTTGTAAAGAGCGCTTTCTCCCTCTTCCCTGGCGGCGTGCCCGGCCCGTCCGGACACAACGCCATCGAGTACCATTAATCCTTTTTCAGCAATAGCCATTTGCATCTGTGTGGGTTCGCCCACGATGGCACAGGACACTGGTCCCAGTTCCGGGAGTATCAGTTCAACACCATCTTTGCCCGAAATTTCCTCTTCAGCAGTTGCCGCGTATATCAGGTTGAAGGGTAAGTCATGTCTGTCGTGGAAACAAAGAAATGCCGCCAGCAGACTTGCCAGTGCTCCTCCTGCATCGTTGCTGCCCAATCCGTATAATTTCCCGTCTTCCATAATCGGGCTGAACGGATCTTTGGTATATCCCTGATTGGGTTTTACCGTATCGTGGTGTGAATTGAGCAGGACAGTGGGCTTTTTTTCGTCAAAAAAGCGGTTTTTAGCCCAAATGTTGTGTTTGTTTCTTTGCGTATCGCATCCGTGTGCGCGCATGAATGATTCAATCAAACTTCCGCTCTGGCTCTCTTCTCTGCTGAATGATGGCGTTTCGATCAGCTTTTTCAGCAGATCAACAACTTCCGACTGATAGTATGTTCTCTTTTGCATGGGTCAATTATGCTCGTGCCTGTCCCGGATGATGCTGGTGCCGGAGGTTCCGTCAATCAGTTGAGGCAATAATTCAGCCTTGCCGATGATTACCCTGCGTACACCTTCTTTTATGGCAGAAAATGCATTCTCCAGTTTGGGGATCATTCCTCTGGTAATTATTTCTTTTCTTTTCAGTTCCTGAAATTCTTCAAAATCAATTTGCCGGAGGCATGAATTGTTGTTATTGACATCCAGCAGAACGCCATTTTTCTCAAAGCCGTAGATAAGTACCACATGAAAAGCCTGACTCATGGCTCTGGCTATTTCCTGAGCTATTGTATCGGCGTTGGTGTTGAACAACTGACCTTCTCCATCGTGTGAAAGTGGTGCAATAACCGGTGTGAGTCCCTGACCGAGCCAGCGATCGAGCAGAGGGGCATTGACTGTATCTATATCCCCCACCAGTCCGAAATCTATGGTAGGGTGTTTGCGTTTGTGCGCCCGGAGCAGATCGCCATCAGCGCCACATACACCGATAGCAGTGCATCCGTAGGGGTGAAGTGCCGCTACAAGCTGCTTGTTTACCAGCCCGCCGTACACCATTTCGGCAATTTTGAGGGTAGCTTCATCGGTTACACGCCGGCCTTCAATCATGACCTGCGAGACACCAAGACTCTCGGCCAGTTCTGTAGCCAGCTTTCCCCCTCCGTGTACCAGAATTTTTGCACCTGGCAACGCTGCAAACAATCTGAGAAACTCATCCAGCCGGGCATCATCGTCAATGATATTGCCCCCGATTTTTACTACAAACAATGTTACTTTACCGGGCATATTGGCATCTTTCAGTTACAACACAGGCAGGATAAGTTTCAATACAGCCTGTGCTGCAAAAACCCTGTTGGCGGCCTGTTCCTGTATCAGGCTGCGTGGGCTGTCGGCTATTTCATCACTGAGCTCCACATTTCGTCTTACAGGCAGGCAGTGCATGATTCTGGCATCAGGCGCCCCGGCAAGATGTCTCTCCGTGAGCATCCAGGCGGCATCCTGACTGAGTATCTTTCCGTAATCGGAGTAACTGCTCCAGTTTTTGACATA
>JBDLWO010000264.1:0-23770 GCA_039804245.1 Bacteroidota bacterium | reverse complement strand
TTATTCTCATGACAAAAACGATAACACTCAGAAACATGCTGCTCGCCCTCATGCTCGCAGCCGGTTTCCAGGTATCTTTTGCTCAAACCCCGTTCTGGACGGAGTCGTTTTCCGACGAAATCGAGTCCCTGACTATCTGGGAGAACGGCGGTATCAACACCGGTCCGATTATCTGGTCCTGGACTACTGACCTGGCTGCAGGTAACTGGAGCCCTGGTGATTTCACAGCGCCTACTGCTGCTACTGGCTACATGTGGTTCGACTCCGATGCAAACGGAGAAGGCTTCCCGCATGACGCAACAATTACCAACATCACTGCTCCGGTAAACTGCTCCGGCAAATCCAATGTTCACCTGAAGTTCTACACGTACTACCGCACATTCACAGGTAGCGACGTAGCCAACATCGGAATCAGCACAGATGGTACCAATTTCACGTATCACAGCATTTCCGAGTTTGACGATCTCGTGGCAGAAACATCAGGCAACCCGCAGGTATATCAGGGTTACATTGATCTCGCTATCCCGGAAGCCGACGGTGCATCCAACGTATGGATTCAGTTCCGCTGGAACGGTGAATACGAGTACTACTGGAAACTGGACGACGTGGAACTGTACGAGTACACACCTGCAGTAGTAAACGTATCCTTCAAGGTAAACATGCTCCTTCAGAATGTTGATCCGGCAGGTGCACGAATCGCTGGCTCATTCTCCAACTGGTCCGACATTCCACTCGTTAACCAGGGCAATGGAGTATGGGGCGCAACACTGCTCCTCACAGAAGGCCAGACTTACCAGTACAAGTTTAAGAATGGCCCGAACAACTGGGAGCAGGCTCCTCAGGCGTGCGGTGTCAGTGATGGCTTCGGCGGTTATAACCGCAGCGTAACAGTAGGTAATACGGATATTTCTCTCCCCGCGATCTGCTACGCCTCATGCGACCCATGTGTGGTTCCATGTAACCTGAACCCAAACTCCATCATCTGTGATAACTTCGACAACTACCTCACTACACAGAAACTGGGTCCTCAGGCTACCTGGTGGACAACATGGAGCGGTACAGAAGGTACAGCAGAAGACGGTATTGTATCTCTCGAACAGGCCAGTTCGCCTACCAAATCCATGAAGATCAATAGCACAGCCGCTGCAGGAGGTCCGCAGGATGTGGTACTGAACCTCGGGAACAAAACAACAGGCCGCTATGGCCTCAAGTGGAAGTTCTACGTTCCCAACGGCAAAAATGCTTACTACAACATTCAGAATGTAGTACCTATCGGCGCAGGTTCATGGAACCTTGACGTATTCTTCAGTAACAACGGTGCAGGTAACATCCAGATCGGCGCAGGTGCTTCTCTCGCAGAATTCACTTACCCGAATGCACAGTGGTTCGAGGTTCGTCACGAGATTGACCTCGACAACAATACACTGAAGCTGTGGGTGAATGAAAACTTTGTAGCTATCATTCCTTACCCGAATAACCTCGGAGGTATTGACTTCTACGGAACGAACAACGTGAGCACGTTCTATACCGATGACGTAGAATATGTGTCTCTCCCACCAGTTGTATATAATGTTGACTTCTGCGAGTCAGCTGTTGATATCAACGGACTGATGGCTGGAGCCCCGGGTGTTTCACAAACTTCCGGTTTGTACGACAATACCTCAGCTACAGCCTCTGCATCTGATCCGGTTGTTGATTGCTGGAATGAAGCAACTGGCGCTGATATTGTTGATAACTCTATGTGGTACACTTTCATCGGCAACGGAAATTCTTACCACATCGAAACAGTTCCCTGCAACGCAACCAACTACATTGGTACTGCCCAGCAGGATCCGGGTGATACACAAATGCTCGTGTATGCCGGTGACGATTGCACCGACCTCACTGAAGTAGTTTGTAATGATGACCTGTTCGCAAGCGGTGATCCCGACTGGCGCTCCGGTGTTGATATTGAAACTGAAAATGGCCAGACATACTACGTACTGGTTGACGGATTCAATTTCAGCGGTACTATAGCTACAGGCCAGTTCTGCCTCGAAGTAACGCAAATCGCCAGCGTAACCTGCGCTGATGGTGCAGTTGGTTCCTATGCTGTTCCAAATCCGTTCCTCTGCTTCGAAGCTCAGCTTGCTGATCTCATCACACTCGACGAAGCAAGCTTCGTTCTGCCAACAGAAGGCCCGATCGCCGGCATGGCGTGGGCACTTTCTTCCGGTCCGATCGCTTCTGATACCTGGCCTTCCGATGATCCATCATTCCTCGGCAGCACAGGTTTCCTGAATGCTCCGTTCACTGTAGGTCTGGTAAACGATGGCTCTATTTTCCCTGCTGGTGTTTACTACCTCACTCCTGTAGTTCTGGGTGGTGGTACACTGGTTGACCCAACCCTCGGTTCAAACATCAACAACGTGGATCCTTCCGGCGGCTGCTTCTTCGTGGGCGCTTCAACCCAGGTTCTGATGCTTCCGCTGCTCGACGACGTAACTGCTACTGCTACCTCATCAAGCGGTGCTGTTAACCTGACTCCGGGCGGTGGTCTGGGCTCTCTCCTCGGCGATGACTCTTTCTACACTTACAACTGGAGCAACGGCGCTACCACACAAGACCTCTCGGGTGTACCTGCAGGTTCATACACCTGCACGGTAAACGACGTGAGCGGTTGCGCACTGGAAGCTGTTGTAACTGTCCAGGTAACTGTAGGAACTGTTGACCCGGCTTCTGTACAGTCATTCACCGTAAGCCCGAACCCGACAACTGGTACGGTAATCGTGAATCTGGCACTCGCTCAGTCATCTGAAGTTCGAGTGGAAGTAGTTAATACTTTCGGTCAGACTGTTCAGACGCTCAATATCGGCAAGGTGGACAACCTGACCCAGCGTGTTGAACTGGGCAACCTGCCACAGGGCTCTTACTTCCTCCGCGCTACCGTTGACGGCGAAACTGCCGTACGCCGCGTGGTAGTACAACGCTAAACAGACCGCAACCTCGCGTTGCAGTCTCCTCATATCCCGAATTCTTTCTCCGGAGAGAATTCGGGATTTTTTTACAACTGTATAAGAATGGTAGGGTCGGTTATCTCATTGTCATTGGCCAGCAACATAGCCTTGCTGATGATAATGGATAAGAGAGTGTCTCCCTCAAATGGAAGGTAAATCTGTTCTTTATTCTTTCTCGCCGTCTGATCGGGCACAATACATAAATATTTATCGTTGGGCGACATGAGTATATTTCCGCTTCCACAATGTATTTTATACAGGTGTCTGCTACCCTGTACCAGCAGATATCTCCCATCAAAACGACACTTCGGAGCTATTTTAAGCCGGGGTATCATTTTTTTCAATGCTTCCAGTCGAACCTCTCCACTGGCCGACAATTCCTCCGCAAAGGCATAGCCCCTCCAGTAATCCCGCAGTCGCTGGTTACCTGAATCCTGCCAGTCGGGATCATTGCCAATACTGCAGACCCCCACAAACAAATCAACATCCCGCATGAGTTCCGAGAAAACAATCGGCGGAACATCCGGCATATTCACCTGACGCCCCTGATGACTGAACCGAACCTGATCTGTATAGATATACTGGTATATCCCTGAATCAAGTGTATCATCCAGGTCGTTTGTCTCTGTCCAGAATTCGATCCGGTAATCCCACACCGGTACATCCTTGTGTGGAGTAACGAGATTATAAAAATCGCCCTGCAATTTGTAATTCCACCCACGCAAACTACACAAAGCCGCAAACTGATGCTGTCGAAGCACATGTGCTGCAAATCGGTTGGAATAAGAACTGGTCCGAACCTCCGGAGGAGTAACTACATAAACCTCGCGGTAAGCCTGCTTGAAGGGCTGGGTAATTTGCCTTTCTTCGAGCCAGTTTCGCCACGACAGCACTTCATCTGCTGAAACATTAATCGGATGCCAGAGCGTAACTGTTGTATCTGAAGTAATCCAGCCAAAATCATCTCCGGCCGGATTTTGCCAGTTTCCATCGAAAAAAATGGCATCCGCAGTTTTTGATCCCGATTCCAGTCGCCATATAATCCGATGGGCTATGAACTTCAAAACCGGATGATCCAGCAGCCTTTTCTCCAATTGTATATATATCCAGGATCTTTTTTCCAGCCAGGCGCTCTCCAGTGTTTTGGATATTCCGCCCAAAGCATCCTTTATTTCTGTTTGTATGGCAGAAAGCGCCCTGTACTCATCCCGGAATTCTTTTCTAACCGCCGCCGGAGCCGACTTCAGAAGTTTTTCTCCTTTTTTCTGGAACCATTTTATCTGTACCCGGGAAGTGCCTTCTATAGTTAAAATAGCTTCGTAATCACCGAAATCAAAGGAACGCATACCATTTTCATCCAGCTCAAAATCCGGGATTGCCAGTTCCATGAGCTCTCCCGTAGTCAGATTGTTCCGGGTAGCCAGCAAACCGAGTATCTTGTCAATAGCACTTCTGATAACCTTGTTAACAGCCTTTTTCTGCTGGCGCAATATGTAAACAATGCCGGAATTGTCCGGTATCAAAGCAAATGCATGCATACAGGCATTCCCCGTTTTGATGGCAAGCGAGCCCCAAAGTGGTATTTTCCTGTACGATAAATCTGCCAGCTCAGAGAGTGACTGGCGGATGCCTGGCCTGTCGTGCAGATACAAGCCCGCACACCAGATAAATGGTGTGGTCCAGTCAGGAATTTCCAGTTTATATGACCACGCCGATCCGGGCTCGGGGGGGTGTTTATGCTCAGATCTGATTATTTCACTCCACTTCTGAAACAACATAACGGCTGATTCAGCCAGCAGTCCCCTGTCCATTTCACGGGTAACAGTCTCTGCCTCCCTGATCCATTTGGGCGAAGGGGCCGATTTATCACTATACCGGACACATAATTTCAACAACTCGCCTGCATTTGCTCCGTCCTGTCGGAGCATACGACTCAGAACAGGACCGAGATCGTCAGCAAATCGCTTGGTGATCAGTTCCCTGTACAATCCATCCGGGTTGGAAGCCAGAACAGACTCCAGCAATGCCAGTGATTTCTGACGAAAATCTGTTGTCTGGCCTGTTCTGCTTTTCAGTTTGATAAACAGATGTTTCAGAGAAATTGTCAGCAGGTCTTGCCTGACGAACGGCACTTCGCTGGCCATCCAGGAAACGAGCATAAAAGCCAGTTCGGACTGAGCGTCCGTATTGCGCATCATCTGAATCTGCTGTATGAAGGCCACCCAGGTTTTTTCTGATTGACCGGGCAAAAGAGCGCACAGCAATTTACCGGGCCATTTCAGATCCATTTCGGGAGACTTGTCCGAAATCGCAATTATCTGCGATATGATCTCGCTTCGGGCCCCGGCTGGCAGCCCGATTATTTTTTTCCATGATTCAGACCCTTCCGGTGCGGAATCTGGTGAGTAACAGGAAATATCTCTGAGCAAATCGGCTACCCCATGCTTGTCATCCGGGACACCGGCAAACAGTTGTTGCAGTTTTTGAAATATTCCAGAATCAGCCACCGACCAGGGGAGTTGTTTTAACAAAAGTAACTGTCGTTTTCTCAGTCACTCCTATTGTTGTTTCCAGATCGTCAATCTGCACATCATCTACCAGTACGAAATAGGCATTTTGCTGAAAAGCCCTGAGCGCCCGGTATCCATGAGATTCCGGATCCGGTATGTCTCCTGTTTTATTGCGGCGCTCACGAACGCCATTCAGCACCCGCTCCTTTTCATCCAGCTCAAGGGCAAGCGCTGCGAACCGTTCATATTTTTCATCCTCTCTTCTTTTGATTTCTTCTTCTACACGCATCATGATGATTTCACGAAGCGTAAGCGTTTCTGAAGCAGTCGGTACAGATATTTCCTGAATCAGCCTGCCTGTCAGCGTCTCATCCTTGAAGGTGATCGAAAATGCCATAAATTGTTTTTTAAGGGACAAGATAAAGAGATTTTAAAACAAAATCACTTTTTGAGCAGATCCTCCAGTTTCCCGGCGCCCTTCAGGAGCTTGAGTACAGACAGCTTATACCCGAAAGCCTGTTGCCAGTAGTTGGTAACCGCTTCGGAAAGTGCTGTTTGTGCATTCAGGAGGTCGGTAAGAGAGGCTACTCCTTCCTTGTATTGAAGCAGCAGTTTGTCGGTTATCTCCTGGGCAAGTGCCACATTATCACTCTGTGTACGAAGTGCCTGCAGTGCATTGACGAGCTGTGTGCGGGCTACACTGTATTCGAGGCGCTTGCCTGCAGCCAGTTGCCGCCGGTCTTCGTCAAGTTTTTGCTCTTCTATGCGAAGTCCCATTGCCTTGTTGTGTACACGAAAGCCATCCAGCAGCGGCATTTTGAGTTTTACTCCTGCTGCGGCCATACCATACCACTGTCTGTCCGGGTTGAAAAAACTGATGTCGGGCTGAAACGACTGTGCGGCGGCGGCTCCATACAAATGTACCGTAGGAAAAGATTCAGCATGAGCGGATCTCCGCTGTATGCGGGTGAGTTCCATCTGATTGGCCAGCAACCGGTATTCAGTAATGGTTTCCTCCTCCAGTCGTATAGCCAGCCAGCGCAGTGAGTCGGCTGCCGGTTGCTCACTGTCATTAACCAGATCCAATGGTTCCTCGTAAGGTATTCCGCAATAAAACTGCAGTGTCTGTCGGAGCCCACCTATGGCTGCCAGCAAATTCTGGCGCTGGGTTTCCAGGTTGGTACGAGCCACCCGGATCCGCTTCACATCGGTAGGAATAGCAAATCCGTTGGCCAATTGCAGTTCTGCCATACCACGAAGTGCATCGAGCTTGTCAATGTTGGCGTTCACCGCCCGCAACAATTGCTCCGTCTGAAGCGCCTGATAATAAACGGTCGCCGTATTAAAAATCACCTCCTCGCGCGAACGCACCATCATCAGATCACTGATGCCACGGGTGACGTCGAGCGCCGGCGACTGTCGCCGTGCCGCTTCATTCAGTAACGGGTATTCAACCGTCATGGTACCCGACAATTGAAATGGCTGACCAAACTGAACAGGGAAATAGGTATCTCTGCCTCTGCCAAAAGGCTCTCCGGGCAGAATTTGCGTGGGCAGCAATGGATACCAATCGAAATTGACACCCATATTTACATCCGGCAAAGCACCACTGCGCGCCTCCTTTACTTTTCGCTCGAGCGCCTGGCGATCCAGTTTGTTTTTTTTGATCTGGTTATTATTTGCCAGGGCCAGTTCCAGACTTTCATTCAGACTCAGCCGCTTGGGCACCGACTGTGCAGCAGCAAACTGCACAGCAATTATTGTAACAGACAGGAGGGAAATCAGAATTTTCATCTCGCTAAGGTACGTATATACTGTTTTCAGAATGACGCTTCTCATAACGCGCCCGACAAATTTCATAATTTGTTTTCTTCTTTCGGTTATTTTTGCTGCACCTCAGAAAATTCAGCCATTAATTTTATTTCAAAACCAGATTTCACACTATGTCACGCAGTAAAATTGCCGGAATAGGCTACTACGTTCCCGAAAGGGTGGTAACCAATCAGGAATTATCCGGTATCATGGATACTTCCGACGAATGGATACAGGAAAGAACTGGTATCCGGGAGCGCCGCTACGGAAAAAAACACGAGGAAACAACTTCCACCATGGGCGCAGCGGCGGCCAGAATTGCCTGCGAACGTGCCGGTATTGATCCCGCTGAAATTGACTTTATTATTTTCGCCACGCTGAGTCCTGATTACTATTTCCCGGGATGCGGCGTACTGCTCCAGCGCGAACTGGGTATCACCAAAAGTGAAGCGGGTGCCCTCGACATCAGAAATCAGTGCAGTGGCTTTTTGTACGGACTGAGTATCGCCGACCAGTTTGTGAAAACCGGTATGTATAAAAATGTACTGGTGGTAGGATCCGAAATGCACTCCATGGGACTCGATTTCAGCGATCGGGGCCGAAATGTAACCGTCATTTTCGGTGACGGCGCAGGTGCTGTCGTTATTCAGCCATCAGAGGACTCAGATAAAGGCATTCTGACTACAAAACTGCACTCCGATGGTACTTATGCCGAAAAACTGGCTTTTATCAATCCGGGAGCCCACGGCGGATATCACCTGAATAAAATGGGGGAGGAGTTCGACTACGGCTATCCGCCGGAAGATACCTACGGAGAAATTTTTATCACAGAAAAAATGTTCCGCGAGGGACATTACTATCCAAATATGGAAGGGCAGTTTGTTTTCAAACTCGCTATCCAGAAATTTCCCGAGGTTATTCATGAAGCGCTGAAAGAGGTCGGCCTTCAAACGTCCGATATTTCACTGCTTGTTCCTCATCAGGCCAATCTGCGTATCAGTCAGATGGTACAACGCTCACTCGGACTGCGCGACGATCAGGTGTGGAACAATATCCAGAAATATGGAAACACAACAGCAGCCTCTGTGCCCATCGCCCTTTGCGAAGCCTGGGAGGCCGGGAAAATAAAAGAGGGTGATCTCGTATGTCTCGCCGCATTCGGAAGCGGATTCACATGGGGCAGCGCGCTCATCCGTTGGTAAACCTGTAACTCACATAACTAAACCTTCTTTTCGTGTCAAACAAACTCAACCGCCGTACTTTCCTCCAGAATTCTGTGCTGGCCAGCGCTGCGCTGGCAGTACCAGCAGCAACCATTGAAAAACATACCGCAGGAGCACCGTTTGTTCTCAACGGGAAACCCAAGGATAAACTCCGCCTTGGTTTTATAGGAACAGGACTGCGCGGACAGAGCCATGTGGAACTGGCTCTCATGCGCGCTGACTGCGAGGTCGTGGCCATTGCAGACCCCGATCCAAAAATGGTTGCGGATACGCTGAAAATGATTGAAGATAAGGGTCGTAAAAAACCGGCAGTTTATGACAAAGGACCGAACGACTACAAAAATCTGCTGGAAGACAAATCCGTTGACGCAGTGGTTATCGCCTCCCCATGGGAGTGGCATACAGAACAGGCCGTCGCGGCTATGCGCGCGGGCAAGTATGTGGGTACGGAAGTTTGTGGCGCCTTTTCCATTGACGAGTGCTGGCAATTGGTTAATGTGCACGAAGAAACCGGAGTACCATTAATGTTCCTCGAAAACGTATGCTACCGACGTGATGTCATGGCTATCATGAATATGGTACGGGAAGGTCTTTTTGGTGAACTGATTCACCTCGAGGGAGGATACCAGCATGATCTGCGGGGTGTCAAGTTTAACGATGGCGCCACACCTTACGAATCGGGTGTTGATTTCGGCGAGAAAGGTTTCAGTGAGGCCAAATGGCGCACCAAACATTCTATTCACCGGAACGGAGACCTGTACCCGACCCACGGAGTGGGGCCGGTCGCCATGATGGCAGATATCAATCGGGGAAACAGATTTGTATCTCTTACTTCCACCGCCAGCAAGGCCCGCGGATTACACAACTATATTGTAGATCATCCGAAGGGCGGATCCAACCACCCCAATGCCAAAATTGAATTCAAACTGGGTGATGTAGTCACAACAGTCATTAAATGTAACAACGGAGAAACCGTGCTGCTGTCGCACGACACCGGTCTGCCGCGCCCGTACTCTCTCGGTTTCCGTGTTCAGGGCGAAAGGGGTATCTGGATGGATGTAAACAAAAGCCTGCACATCGAGGGAAAAACGAAACCACACGTCTGGGAAGAAGCCAAAACCTGGCTCGAAAATTACGATCACCCTCTCTGGAAACGGTATGGAAGCGATGCTCAGACAGCGGGACATGGCGGTATGGACTTTTTCGTATTCCACCATTTCGTTGAATCTGCCAAGCGCAGTGCACAACCCGAAATTGATGTTTATGATGCTGCAACCTGGCTGGCTATCACACCACTTTCGGAAGCAAGCGTAGCCACAGGAAGTACACCACAATCGTTTCCCGATTTCACCCGCGGACGCTGGACTGACCGGAAACGCAACTTCGCGCTGAATGATGCTTTCTAGTCCTTTTTGAACCAGCCTGAATAAAACAGGTAATTATTGGCGATGCGCTGAATCTGCCCCTGAAATAACTCGGGTGTCAGTTCCTTCACCCGTTTTGCCGGCACACCTGCGTACACGCCGCCGGAGCGACATATTGTATTCTCCAGAATAACAGCCCCGGCGGCGATCAGGCAGTTTTCCTCCACTACAGCCTGATCCATCACGATTGCGCCCATACCGATCAATACATTATCGTGCAGTGTACAACCGTGTACAAGTGCCCGATGGCCGATGCTCACATTGTCTCCGATCGTTGTGCCACATTTCTGGTAAGTACCATGTATAATGGCTCCATCCTGAATATTAACCCTGTTGCCAACGCGGATGAAATTCACATCGCCTCTCACCACCGCCTGAAACCACACGGAACATTCATTCCCCATGACAACATCGCCTATAATCGTGGCATTTTCAGCTAGAAAACAATTATCCCCGAATTGCGGGGTTATTTCGCGACAGGGAACTATCAGTGCCATGTGAATGTGATTTACAGATTATTTTTTAAACGCAAAATAAACAATACCCGATAATACGGCCCCGACAGTGTTGGCAAGCATATCAAAGTATTCGAAGTAGCGGTTGGGGTAGAAGGTACCCTGTACCCATTCCATCAGTGCACCGTAGCCTGCGCAAAACAGAACCGCAAAAAAAATTTGCAAAACTCCGGTATCCTTCAGCGCTCTGAGTATCAGCCAGCACAATACGGCATAGGCCGCAGCATGACCCAATTTGTCCGTGGTTATTAACCGGACTTCGGGCAGAGGAATCCCCGGACCCGTTGAAAGCGCGGTAATGACAACCAGCCAGATCAGAGCCGGAATATATTTTATTGTTCGTTCCACTCAGAAGAAGCAGTTTTTTTGGACGTCGCTCCAGCAGGAGATTTGACAGCAGCCGGTTTGGCAGAGCGTTTCATTTTATAATAATGGAGGCCTGCGCCAAAAACCCATCCGGTTTTACCCGATGCCGTACGCACTTTTACCCAGTAGTCCGTCACTTTTTCACCATCCATACTGATTTCCTGCGACCAGTCTGTCTTTTGATTCAGAAAAGTGACCTGCTCATTCAGTTTCAATTGTTCAATCGCTTCGCCTTTCAGGCCCGGCTCTTTGCGGAGCTTAAGTCCGTCAATTGTTACAAACAGGGGAACCCCGGATATACCATCAGCAGGCGCAGCCGCTGGTGTCTGCTTTGGCTGTTCAGTCGGTTTGGGCGCAGTTTCATCCGGGCCCTTCCCTGACGCAGACTTGTCAGGAGTAGCAGATGAGGCAGGAGCGGGCTCAGTATCTTCCATTTCGCGAACAGTACGCATGGCCTCAGAACGTCGGTCGTTACAGGTTGAAATACCCCATACCACCGCACAACCGATGAAAGTGAAAAAGATCAGCGTCTCTATACCTGGTAACTTCATAAACACGGTTTTATCAAGGTTAACGGAATTTGAAGGCAAAGTTATGCCCTCAACTATCCAGATTAATACGTTTTTCGGGTATTTATTGATCAGACATGAAAGTTATTTGCCCGTAGGTATGGTTTTAAAAGGTTTGTTGAATGAAATTCGTGTGTTTGTCAGGATTTTTCCTTATTTTTGAACAGATATTCTTTTACAGCTACAAAAATCCAATGGACACCCAGCAACACCAGATTGCCCTGTGCCAATTACCACAGGTAGGGGCAGTAACCGCCAAAACACTCGTCAGCTATTGCGGAAGTGCACGTGCCGTTTTCACTACACCCGCCAGAACGCTGCTGAAAATACCTGGTATTGGATCTGTCGTCATCAACAGTATCCGTAAAAATGCCGACAATGCACTCCGCGTTGCCGAGAAAGAGTTGGTGTTTACTGAAAAAAACAATATAGTTACGGTTTTTTATACTGATTCTCTCTTTCCCTCCCGATTGCTTCAGAGTTATGACAGTCCGGCTTTGATTTTTTTCAGGGGTAGCGATCCAAATCTGCTGAAAAGCGAAAGAATAGTTTCTATTGTAGGCACAAGACAGCCTACGGATCACGGAAGAGCCAACTGCGAGGCGTTGATTGAGGGGCTTGCACAGGCTGGAGTCATGATTGTAAGCGGACTTGCCTACGGTATAGATATTACTGCTCACAGGAAAGCATGTCAGGTAAACATTCCCAATATCGGGGTGCTGGGTCACGGCCTCGGCAGTATTTATCCGATACAGCACAAACAGGTTGCCCAGAGGATGGTAGAGCACGGTGGGCTGATTACTGAATTCACACACGATATAAAACCGGATCGGGAGAATTTTCCCATGAGGAACAGGATTATCGCGGGTATTTGTGATGCGCTGATTGTTGTGGAAACGGCAGCATCCGGTGGTTCCATGATTACTGCCAGTATGGCCAACCGGTTATCCTGTGAAGTATTTGCCATTCCCGGGCGACCACAGGATCCTAAAAGTGCGGGATGCAACTATCTTATCAGGACACACCAGGCTTATCTTGTTGAGACCGCCGAAGATGTGATTCATCTGATGGGATGGGATGAAAGCACGTCTGACAAATCCCGGCAGTTGCAACTCATGCTTGATCTTGATACAACAGAAAAAGACCTGGTTGGTATCGTAAAAAATTCGCCTGAAATCAGCATTGATCAACTGACGTTACTCAGCGGTCTTTCAAACGGTGAACTTGCCTCCAAAATACTGTCGCTGGAATTTCGTGGAATTTTAAAAACGCTGCCAGGCAAGCGATATGTAGCGATCAATTGATAAACTGTTCAAATTACATCTTTATTTTAGCGCCATGAAAATCTTTGTCCCTGTATTACTGCTTCTGATACCGCTTTCCGGCACCCCGACAGAAACACCTTCTGTTAGTCCAAAACCCAAAAACATTATCCTGCTGATTGGTGATGGGATGGGTTTGTCACAGGTAAGTGCCGGCTACTATTACAATAGTCAGCGTCTGAACCTTGCGTCTTTTCCTGTGACGGGTCTTGTTACCACTCACTCTCACAGTCATCTGATTACAGACTCAGCTGCGGGAGGTACTGCCTTTGCATGTGGTTGCAAGACTGTGAATGGCGCGGTAGGGGTAGATTCCAAAAAAAAGGATTGTGTTTCTATTCTTGAGCTGGCAGAGGGAAGGGGTCTTGCTACCGGAATCGTAGCATCTTCCAGTGTAACCCATGCCACACCGGCATCTTTCGTGGCACATGTTCCGAGCCGATCGGAGATGGATGCCATTGCAAAATTTTACCTGGATACCGACGTGGATCTGGTAATAGGTGGCGGAATGAAATATTTCCGGGAGCGTTCCGACAACAGGAATCTTTATGATGAGTTACTGAAAAAGGGATATCTGGTGAGTAACTTTCAGGAAGCCAGGCTCAGGGATATATCTCCGGATCCGCAGAAACCATTTGTATGGTTTGGAGCAAGGGAAGAACCGGAGTCGGTTGCCAAAGGGCGCGACTGGTTGCCTTTTGCTGCAGGAATAGCCCCCTCTTTTTTGAAGCAACGGAGCGACAAGGGCTTTTTTATGATGCTGGAGGGATCACAGATTGATTGGGCATGCCACAATAACGATGGTCCGGGAGCAGTACAGGAAGTACTCGATTTCGATCAGGCTATCGGAAAAATACTGGAATTTGCACGGACAGACGGGGAGACGCTTGTTATAGTCACTGCCGATCATGAAACTGGTGGACTGGCGCTGGAGCAGGGGACGGGACCAGATACGCTTTCTCTGGGCTTCAATACCGGAGGTCACACAGCCTCGCTTGTTCCTGTTTTTGCCTTCGGGCCCGGAGCTGAAAATTTCGGCGGTTTTATGGACAATACCGAAATTTTCAGCAAAATGAAATCTCTGCTCGGGCTATGATCTCACTCCATAGTGTCTGCCAGCGATCTGATTTTGAATGCTGTTTTCGGATCTTCGAGAATACGTTCTGTTCTGAATATTATCGTCTTCTTTTCGCCGGCAAGCAGATCGAAATAGTTATCGCTGAATGATCCATTGACCTCCGTGCTTATACACACATTTTTCGCGAGGCGGTCGGCAGAAAGTGTGATGGCGTACCCTTCATTTATCTGTTCCACCTTCTGCTCTGTATCAGGCTTGGGAAGTGTCATCTTTTTGGGTGGAACGGGGTAGTAAAGGCGTCTGTAAACGATATTCGACGAACTGTCTTTCAACACAATTTCCACCACAGCATTTTCCGGTTTGTGTTTATTGAGTACCGATTTGAGGGTGCCCTGCCAGATCATTCTGCTGGAGTCGGGGGCTATATGTGTATCTATCTGTGTGACGTCACTGAGTGTTTTCCCTTCAAAGGTATAGGCATGCACATGAAGCGTCAGGTGTGTTGTATCCGGTTTGTCGTTTACTCCATATATTTTCAGTATTTCACCATCCATAATGGGCAGAGCAGCTACCGGACTGAATGCCTCCCTGGCATAGTAGTGCAGTGCCTTCCAGCGACCGAAACAATCAATACCAGACCACGATGCCACCTGCCACACATCGTTGAGTTGCCAGTAAAGTGAGCCCATGCAGTATGGCTTGTTTCTTCTGTGTGCCTCAATTGCTGTTCTCATTCCCTCTGCCTGTAACAGCTGGCTCACGAACACAAAATCCTCGAAGGACTTTGGAGTGATATAATCCCGTTTCATATACTCGGCTATCAGGGCATTACCCCTGGGATGTTTCTGATGTAACAGCATCACCTTGCTGTCCAGTTTTCTGTCTTCAGGCAGTGTAAAAGATTGTATAGTACGCCACTCCGGAAAGCTTTGAAATCCGTATTCACTCATAAAGCGGGGCACCTTTTTATTGTACATATCGAAGGGCTCTTCGTCGTGCCATACTCCCCAGTAGTGCGAATCGCCCTCTGTGAGTGATTTCGGATTGCCTCTGCCATATTTCGGGGAACTCTCCCAATAGGGTACACCACCTCCGTTTCTCTCAACATACGTTCTGAGCAAGTCGTTGAAAAGTATCTGGTAATCGCGCCATAGCTGGGTACGCTGTGCCTCGTTGAACTGCATCTGCCAGCCCCAGTGGTGCCAGGCCTCATTATTTTCATTATTACCACACCATAGTGCGATGCAGGGATGCTGCCGGAGTCGCTCGATTTGTTCGACAGCCTCTTTGGCTGCTGTTTTCAGGAATGATCCGTTACCCGGATAAAGTGCACAGGCGTACATAAAATCCTGCCAGACGAGAATACCTCTTGCATCGCACAATTGATAAAAAATATCATCTTCGTAGATACCACCTCCCCAGATTCGCAGCATATTCATATTGGCCGCGACGGCATCATCGAGCAGTTTTTTATATCTGATGGGGGATACCCGGTCCTGGAATATATCCTGTGGAATATAATTGGCGCCTTTGGCAAATACCGGCTTGCCGTTCAATCTGAAATAGAATGATTCTCCTTTGGTGTCTTTTTCGGTTACGAGTTCTATTGTTCGAATACCTGCGCGGATATCTGTTTTATCCAACAGTTTGCCATTCTGTTTTATTTCGAGCTGAAAGTCATACAGGTGTGGTTCCCCCATTCCTGCACACCACCACAGTTTGGGTTCGGGCACTTCGAATGTAACAGAATCCTCGTGTACCCCCTCGTAAAAGCGTCTTTCTTCCACCGACTTCCTTTTGCTCTCCTTTGATACTACGGTTACATTGATATCAGCATCACTTCTGTATCTGAAACGGGCTACCATTTTAGCGAGTTCGGGTGTGATACTTTGGGCAGTAACAAATACATTTTCGATGAGCACATCGTCCCATGCGAGTATTTCCGGATTTTTCAGGATACCACAGCCCACAAAGCGCGGGCCCCAGTCCCAGCCATAATGAAACTGCGCCTTTCTGCTCATCGTTCTCTGGCCACCCGGAAGTTCATATCCAAGTGCTTTCCAGGATTCCCCGGTTTTTTTCAAGGGACTTTCAAAATAGAAATGAATCTCGTTTCCGGTAGGGCGGAGCAGTCTTTTGACATCAGCTTTCCAGGTACGGAACATATTATCCGTTTCCAGAATCAGCGTATCATTCAGGTATATCTGTGCGTAAGTATCAATACCTTTGAATAAAAGTTCGATATGATTTTTCTGAAGAACCTCTGGCGACACATCGAAGTAGGTTTTGAACTCCCAGTCTTCCTTCTCTATCCACTGAAGTTTTTCTTCATTATCTCTGTAGAATGGATCTTCTATCAGACCGTTTTTGAAAAGGGCAGTATGAATACTGACAGGTGCCTCGGTCGGTTTCCAGGAAGAAGTGGAGTCGCTGGCCTGGCGGAAGCCCCAGTTGTAGGCCTGAACAGACTGGCGGGTGGAGACAAAACTCCTTTGTGCCTCAGACAGCATAGGAAGTAAAAAAGCGATGACAAGAATTGTGTGTTTCATGGGGCGAAGTTATGTCTTGATCTTTGAGGTTGAAAAGATATTAATCAAATATTGACAATATGGATTCATAAAAACGGGTGATTGTCAGTAATACAACCATAATTTTGCCGCATGAAAACTCGTACGTCATTCTGTTTTATTCTTCCGATAATCTTTGTGTTTCCGGGGTCAGTCTTATCTCAGTACAACTACTTTCAACTGGAAAAGTTACCGGACAACATTAACTCTCCCTATTCCGAAATCACGCCTGTACCAAGCAGAGACGGAAGAACCCTGTACTTCACAAGGGTTGGTCATCCGGATTTCAACAAAACACTTTTGATTGACAGCGTTGAAATGTCGGTGAAATTGGCAGACAGGGAATACTCATCTCTTCTTTCTGATGTTTATTCCCAGATATCCGGAAAAAAAGTTTTCAACCCTGTATTGTCTGCTTTCAACCAGGATATATGGATTGCCCGGGCGGATTCTTTTGACTTTACCCGGACTGAGCACCCGGAGTATCCACTGAATAATGCGCTACCGAACAGTATGGTCACGATGACGCCTGACCCAAATTCATTTTATGTTATCAATCAATTTCAGCGGAATGGCAATATGGATCGCGGCTTTTCAAGGGTATCCAAAACACAGGATTCGATTGGCTGGAGTTTCCCGGCGCCTGTTGAAATTGCCGACTACTACACCATCACATCGGATGTCAGTCTCACTATGAGTTTCGATGGTGAAATACTTATTCTGTCTGCGGCACGATTCGATTCCCGCGATATGGACCTTTATGTGTGTTTTCGGGAGGGGCCCAACAAATGGGGTTCTCCCAGGCACCTCGGAAACGTCATCAATTCAGCTTACCGGGAAACTACACCATATTTATCGGAAGACAATTCTACGCTTTATTTCTCATCCAACAGGTTGAATGGATTAGGCGGCAACGACATATACACAACCCAGCGTCTTGACAGCACCTGGCAAAAATGGTCGCCTCCCGTGTTAGTAGGGGAGCCCATCAATAGTAGATACGACGAAAGTCAGCCATATTTCAATATGACCTCCGGGTATCTGTACTTCTGCTCCAGGCGGGATGGCAACTCCGATATATTCAGAGTCAGGATTGCTCCACCACAAGCGACAGAATACGATGTTATCGGACGGGTTGTGAATCGGACAACCAACGAACTTGTACCCGGAGCAATTATCACTTATAATATGGAAAGGGGCGTACAAAACCAGATAATTGCCTCTGACGGAACATTCAGAATCAAGATACCCAAGGGTGTAAAAACTACTTTCGCCGCCAACTATCCGGGATACGCCGGAGAGATAAAGGAGGTGCTTCTTCGCCGTGATTACTATTTCTTCAGGGAACAATATCTGGATTTATACATGGATCTGATGCGGGTAGATACCCGGATAGAACTGAGCCCTATCTTCTTCAAACAGTCCTCTGCAATTATACTTGAAGAGTCTTTCCCCGAACTCGACAGACTGTTCATGACCCTTGCCAAGTCGCCCGGCATGCATATCAGGATAGAAGGCCACACAGACAACATAGGAAAAGCGGAAGATCTGATCCGGTTATCTGCAGAGCGTGCAGAATCTGTAAAAACATTCCTGGTAAAAAAGGGAATTGCAGAGTTCCGAATAACGACTGTCGGACTTGGCCCCAAATCGCCCATCAACGACAATTCCAGCGAAGAGCTCAGATCCAGAAACAGACGCGTGGAGTGCTATATCACCAGATTGTGAAACGGCCATTGTTCCACGTGGAACAATGGCCGTTTCACAATCACTTTTTATAGTCCATGATATTGATCTGGCTCTTACAAAGCTCCAGGTCATGTGGGTCGTTTGATGCGATGATCACGAGCTTGTCTCCTGTTAAATCTTGTACAAGTTTCTTATACCAGTCGATCCCCTGGACATCAAGATTGGTAGAGGGCTCAT
This sequence comes from Bacteroidota bacterium, assembly GCA_039804245.1. Classification (GTDB taxonomy): domain Bacteria; phylum Bacteroidota; class Bacteroidia; order Chitinophagales; family Saprospiraceae; genus M3007. The sequence goes on along the minus strand of JBDLWO010000264.1, from coordinate 5,462 downwards.
CAAGAAGCACCACTGAACTATTGGACGCAAGTGCAAGTATCAGTTTCAGACGCTGCTTCATACCCGATGAAAAATACCTTATTTCTTTATCTCGTGCCCTTGGGAATCCGAGCGTTTCAACTATTTTATCTGTATCAAAACCCGGAGAGAGCGGCTTCAGATTTATATGAAACCTGACAGCTTCTTCCAGTGTGAGTTCTTCAATCAGCTCAATATAGGGCGCGGCGTATGAAATATTCTGAAAGACACTTTCTCGGGATAATGGTGTACCAGAATTGCTGAACAGCAAAGTACCTTTTGCAGGCGTGAGGTGACCCGACAAAACCTTGAGTAATGTGGATTTGCCAGAGCCATTTGCACCGAGAATTGCATAGGTATTACCTTGCTCAAATCGGTACGAAAAGCCCCTGAATATCCAATCGCGCAGGTAGCGTTTTCCCAGATTGTCGGCTATAATATCCATCCGATTTACTTTGACCGAAAACCTTTCATCAGGCCTCTTTGAGCATTCCTGACAAAATCAACAATACGAGCCCGGTATTGACTCTCCGGAATTTCTGCCTCAATAATGTTTAATGCTTTTGAAACGGCATATCCTTTGACAAAAAGAACCCTGTATATGTCTTCTATATTCCTTATTTCATCCTCGGAAAAGCTTCGTCGCTTGAGTCCGATAGAATTTACCCCTGCATAGGAGAGGGGATCTCTGGCTGCAGTGACGAATGGCGGAACATCTTTGAGTACAACAGAGGCGCCTGCGATCATAGTTTGCTCGCCAATCCGAACAAACTGGTGAACCCCCGTCATGCCTCCTATAGTTGCCCACTCGCCTATTTCAACGTGACCGGCTATAGTTACACCATTAGCCAGCACCGAATCATGGCCAATAGAACAGTCGTGCGCTACATGTACATAGGCCATGAGCAAACAGTTTTCTCCGATTTTGGTATTGCCTCCGAACTTCAGATTACCCCTGTTCAGCGTACAAAACTCCCTGACGATCGTACCACTACCTATTTCCAGCGTAGCTGGTTCATCAAGCATAACCTTGGTTTGAGGGGTTGCACTGATAGATGCCCCATTGAATATACGACATTCATCGCCGATCCGGGCGCCATTGTAGATATGCACGCCGGAACCTATGTGACAATTATCTCCTATTACGACGTCTTCCTCGATAGTCGTAAAGGCGCCAATCGTTACATTTTTACCGATCCGGGCCTTGGGGTGAATATCCCTCATGGTGGTTTGTGAATAATCCATTAAGCGAAATTGGTTGGGGGCTGCTATTTTTGTTCTTCGGGATTTGACTTGGTACGTCTTACGATCTGGGCGGTAAGTTCCCCTTCTGAAACAATTTTGTTACCTACATAGATAGTACCCTGCATGTGGACAATCCCGCGACGAATCGGTTCAATAAGCTCCATTTTAAGAATCATTGTGTCGCCGGGCATCACCTTTGCCTTGAACTTGGTGTTGTCTATTTTCAGGAAATATGTATCCCAGTTGCCCTGATCTGGCTGACTGTATAAAGCAAGGATCCCCCCCGTCTGGGCAAGTGCTTCAATCTGAAGCACACCAGGGAATACAGGATTTTCGGGAAAGTGCCCCTGAAAGAATGCTTCGTTTACAGTAACATTCTTGATTCCGACAACATGTGTACTGCTGATTTCAATGATTTTGTCCACCAGCAGAAAAGGGTAGCGGTGCGGCAGCATTTTGGAGACACCGTTTATATCCAGCACAGGTTCCTTTTCCGGATCATATCTGGGAACACCCATCAACTTCCTCTTTTCCATCATATCCTTTTTCAGGATTTTGGCAAATTCCGTGTTCGCTGTGTGCCCGGGTTTTGTAGCCACGATTTTCCCTTTGACGGGCTTTCCAACCAGCGCAAGATCTCCAATCACATCGAGCAACTTGTGTCGCGCGGGTTCATTCTGGAAATGAAGTTTGACAGTATTGAGAACGCCTCCCTGGGGATCAATATCCAGATTGGGGCGATTCAATTTTTTTGACAGATTTTCAAGGTCTTCAGATTCCATCTTCCGGTCGGCAATCACTATAGCATTGTCGAGAGCACCACCCTTGATCAATCCCATATCGAGCAACTTTTCCAGTTCGTGTAAAAACACAAATGTCCTGCAAGGGGCGATCTCTGATTCAAAATCATTCAGGTCAGAGAGCGCTGCGAACTGCTGTCCAAGTACGCTTGAATTAAAATCTATCATCACTGTAGCCTCGAAATGATCCGAGGGCAGAGCCATTATTTCAGTTCCGGTTACTTCATCTTTGTAAGAAATCGGTTCGGTTATTTCATAGTAGTCGCGTTCAGAATCGAGTTCTACCAGACCGGCTTCCCTTAAAGCATCTACAAATGGTTTGGCTGTACCATCCATGATAGGCATCTCGGGACCATCTATCTCAAGCAGAATATTATCAATACCAAGGCCTACGAGAGCAGACAAAACATGTTCAACTGTAGAAACCTGGGCATCACCAATCTTTAATGTAGTGCCGCGATTTGTCGAGTAAACATATTTCACATCCGCCGGAATGACCGGCTGATCTTCCAGATCCACGCGCTGGAAACGATATCCGTGATTTGACTCTGCGGGCTTGAATGTCAGCGTTACACTTTTACCTGTATGAAGGCCAACGCCTTTTACAGTCATCTGATTCTGAATGGTAAATTGTTTCATGATATTGTATTTTCACCTGCAAAAGTACGACGGCAAAATTTGATTTACCTGAATTTTAATAGGCAGGTTTCCCGCGTGTGTACAGGGCATGCCCGTACCTTTGCTCCGATGGAACAAAATGAAATAATTCAGAAAACAGCTCACCTCATCGAGAGCTCCTTTGATCTGACCAGAAAAACAATCAGTTCAGAAGAAGACCTTGTCGCGGTATTAGCAGAGCGAATAGCCGACATGCTCGAAAAGCAGCCGGAACAACTGATGAGCCTGCTCTACAGGCTTGATGTACTGGAAAGTAAAATAGTACCTGTAATGCGACCGGATGCGCCGGAACCTGCCAATATTGGCCTCGCCCGGCTGGTTGTGGAAAGACAAAAACAAAGAATTGAAACAAAAAAAAATACACGCATTGACCCGTTGGAAGGTATGGACGATTGGAAGTGGTAAGCCAAAATAAGCACAAAGCCACCTGAACATTAATTACCTTTGCAGCGTTTTCCAAAATAAAACTAAAAAGATCATGCAAGCCAACGGTACAGATACAGCGATCAAACGCTCTGCCAGAGAAGATCGCTACCAACACCACGACTACTATCTTCTCGATGAATTGCTTTCACCTGAACACCTGATCGCCCGCGATGCCGTCAGACAGTGGGTCAAATCTGAAGTCAGTCCAATCATAGAAGACTATTCCCATCGGGCTGAATGTCCCACGCATCTGTTCAAAGGACTGGCCGAAATCGGTGCTTTCGGTCCATCACTCCCTGCTGAATATGGCTGTGGTGGTATGGACGAAATTGCATATGGTATAATCATGCAGGAACTCGAGCGTGGAGATTCCGGCATCCGATCCATGGCTTCGGTACAAGGCTCTCTCGTTATGTACCCGATTTACAAATTCGGATCCGAAGAACAGCGCCGTCACTATCTGCCCAAATTAGCCAGCGGTGAGATGATCGGATGCTTCGGACTCACCGAGCCGGATGCGGGCTCCAATCCGTCCGGCATGATCACCAATGTGAAAGATGACGGCGACAGCTACATCCTGAATGGTGCCAAAATGTGGATCACCAATTCACCCGTTGCTGATATCGCTGTGGTTTGGGCCAAAAATGAAGATGGAAAAGTTATCGGCCTGATAGTTGAAAAAGGCATGAAAGGATTTTCAGCCCCGGAAATCCACGGGAAATGGAGCCTGCGCGCCAGTATCACCGGTGAGCTTATTTTTGAAGATGTTCGTGTTCCGAAGAAAAACCAGCTACCCAATATACTCGGAATGCGTGGCCCACTTACCTGCCTGACCAAGGCCCGCTACGGTATAGCCTGGGGAACCATCGGTGCTGCACTCGATTGTTACGATTCTGCACTCCGCTATTCCAGGGAACGCGAGCAGTTCGGAAAACCTATCGGAGCATTCCAGTTAACCCAGAAAAAGCTGGCCGAAATGATTACCGAAATCACCAAGGCTCAGTTGCTGACCTGGCGACTCGGCGTACTGGCCAACGAAGGAAAAGTCACTCCCGCCCAGGTCAGTATGGCAAAAAGAAACAATGTAATCACTGCGCTCAACATAGCCCGGGAAGCCCGCCAGATCCATGGTGGTATGGGTATCACCAATGAGTACCCGGTTATGAGACACATGATGAATCTGGAAACAGTACTCACTTATGAAGGAACTCATGATATACATCTGCTCATTACCGGGCACGATGTAACAGGCCTGAATGCTTTCGGAGGTTAATGTACGGATGCTCTAAAAAAAGGGCCGGTGGTTTGATACCACCGGCCCTTTTCATTTTTATACTGAATGTATTATCTCTTTACAGACATCCATTCTTCCAGCCGGATAAAATTGGACAGGGCTGCTTCATCAACCACTCCTGCCAGGGCTCCCTCTTCGTTGAGAACGGCAACAATACCATGCCCCTCGTAACGAATCCGCCTGTGCACTTCGGCAAGTGAGTCGCTCAGTCGGACCGTTTGCGAACGATGAGCATAATTGATCACTTCCGTCATGACATCCGATTTCTTCATAGCATAAAGAATACTCTCTTCTTCGAGTACACCAACCAGATTTTCATCCATATCAAAAACAAGAAAGTGACGCTCCAGTCCGTGCCTGAATGTCTCTATGGCAGTCATCATCCAATCGTTTGCATGGAGACGGGTGAACCTGGATCGAACAAGATCACGGGTAGTATATCTGCTTAACAAATCTTCCAGCTGTACCATGGCATTTTCACTCCTGGCTCCGTATATAACAAAGGCACCCAATATGACAGTCATAAAAGCATTCATCCATATACCATAAAAGATAATGAGGCCGGCAATTACCTGACCGACCATAGAAGCAATACGGGTAGCTTTCGGTCTGCCAGTTTTCATTGACAGTAACGCCCTGAATACACGTCCACCATCCATAGGAAAAGCAGGAATCATATTGAATATCACCAGCACAATATTAAGGATCGCCAGATTGATAGCAAACTGGAGTGATTGGGGTATTTGAATGCCGGTCTCTTCAATAATGCTGTTTCCCTCCTCGGCTGATATAACCAGATTGGCCATCAGTTCAATATAGGCAGGATCAGCCAGCAGCCATATACCCAGTACAAGCAGAATGGCTATCACCACGTTAACCATGGGACCCGCTATTGCAACAACAAATTCCTGGACAGGCTTGTCAGGCATTTTCTCCAGACGGGCAACACCCCCAATTGGCATCAGTACAATATCCTGTGTTTTCACTCCATAACGCCGGGC
>JBDLWO010000263.1:0-14777 GCA_039804245.1 Bacteroidota bacterium | reverse complement strand
TCTTTTACGTATTTGCTGAATGCCAGATAGCCGAGCATGAAACGGGTATCTGAAAAGTAAACAGACAGTTCCACTTCATAAATTTTGACAAGCGGGCGGGATTCAGCTGAGGTGGGTGTATTCCCGTCATTTTCAATCCCGGATGGATTGTTTTCGTTCCGTCCGGGCGAACTGGCGCCAGGCAGTGCGTAAGCCGGCACACCTGTTTGTTTTTCCTTTAGCAACCGTTCGGTTTCATGGTTTTCCAGGATATCAAGCAGTTTGATTTTATGGTAGCTCGACAGGAGAGGTTCCAGTTTCAGCCAGTCGAATGACTGGAACGAGAGTTGAAGAACCTCTTTTTTGGGTTTTTGGAGTTTGTGTTTGAGTGTATCTTTGGTATTATAGTCAATAATTCTGACTTTCAGGCATTTGTTATCGCCATTGTATTCGAGCATTTCTACCGACCAGAATATTTCCTCCCGTGAGCGGAACGTCATGTAATCGACAGGAATATCGGTCTGCCGAATTGGTATGGCCAGATCCGGATTCAGGAAAACGAACTCGTTTTCTATTTTAATGACTATTTCCTTTGACACGATGATTCATGGAAAGGCACGCCGATACTCCGGCGTGTGCCTGCTGACAATATTATCTCGCAAATACAAAGGTATAAACAAGTCTGTATAAACCAGTTATCCGGCAAATGTTTTACAGACACCATTCCGGAACTTCTTCAATCGTCATTTGCCAAACCAGAACTCACCCCACCTTCACAGAAGTCATGGTCAGGGCGCCTGCAACCGGTCTGTCGTTGAAGAGAGAGACTTCCTCATCTTTTTCCTGCAGAGCCAGCGTATAGAGCAGGGGCAGGTAATGTTCGGGCGTCGGGATAGCCAGGTCGAATGCACGGCCCTGAGACCGGAAGTTGACAAGTGGCTCATGATTGGCTGACAATATGCTTTTTTTCATCTTTTCGCTGGCTTCGACAGCCCAGTCGTAGCCAAACAGTTCGTTCAGACGTCTCCACTCCACCATACCGAGGTTGTGCACCATATTCCCGCTGCCCACGATCAGAACGCCTTTTCGCCGCAGGGCGGCAAGCTCTCTTGCCAGGTCATAATGCCATTGAGCGGACTGGCGATAATCGAGACTCATCTGAATAACAGGCACGTCGGCGTTGGGATAGAGGTGCTTGATTACCGACCAGGCGCCGTGATCGAGCCCCCATTTTTCATCCAGCCCGACCTCCGTTTTTTTGACCAGATTTTTGGTTTCACGGGCTAATTCAGGGCTACCGGGTGCGGGATATTGTACATCAAAAAGCGCCTTCGGAAACCCGCCGAAGTCATGGATGGTACGGGGTTGCTGCATGGCAGTTACATAGGTACCCTGCGTTTCCCAGTGGGCGGAAATAACCAGAATAGCTGAGGGGCGGCTGAATTCGCTACCCACCTTTCGAAAGCCCGAGACAAACTCGTTTTCTTCGATAGCATTCATCGGACTGCCGTGGCCAAGAAAGAGCGCCGGCATACGATCAGAATTTTCCAGATCACGGGTCAGGTTGTTCAGTTCACTGAGTTTCATGGTTGCGCCTATTGCAGGAAGAATCGCCAGTGCTTTGAGAAAATCCTTGCGGTTCATGTTTTGGTACAAAGTTAAACGACTTTGATAAAGCGCCCGGCCAACGCCCTTCTGACCGGAAGGTCATACAGTTTCAACGCCCCGTATGCTATTATAATTGTTCCTGTAATCAACAATAAAGCCAGGGGCACACCGTCCATGAAGGCAACTTTGTTGTTTATTGCCCAGGCTGAATAGACATAAACAAACGGGAAATGGGTGATATAAAGCGGATAGGAGATATCTCCCAGAAAAGAGCAAACCTTTTGACTCACCGAGTTTCTTATTTCTCCGATAGCTCCCAGGTAGATAATCAGCGGGAACATAACAATGATAGCGAATGATTCGTATAGTCCGTTGATCCAGACCTTGTCGTATCCACCTACCCGGGGTACGCTCAAAATAATGATCAGCAGGATGCCTGTGAACAGGAAAGTACTTTTGCCGCCTCCCGGACTGACTACTCTTCGGAGCAGCATTCCAGCCATGTAAGGAAACAACAGACGGGTGAAACCGATCCGGAGTTGCTCCGGTTCCGTTGACCAGCCACCGATCAGATCGCCGGAAGTATTGGTTGTTACCAGATGAACAGTAGCTGCCGCTGCCACAAACACACAGGCTGCAAGTACCAGGTTGGGCAGTTTTCTGAGAATGAATACGTGTAAAATATTGGCTACATATTCAAAGAAAAGCGACCAGGCGGCGCCGTTGAGCGGGTGCATTTCATTCCAGCCCCTGATATCCATGGATGGTGGAACCGGAATAAGCGTGTACCCTATCACCAGGATCAACAGCAGTTGTCCGATGGTGGCATTTTCTATTTTCGGGAAAAGTGATGATTCCTGAAAGAAAAACAGGGCAGCACCAATGGTCATACCGAGTATAATAAGCGGGTGTAGCCGGATCAAACGCCGCTTTATAAAATCTGTTACCGTCATAGTACCCCATCGGTCGTCGTAGGCATGTGCCATGACATATCCCGAGAGCATAAAAAAGAAGTCAACTGTCAGGTAGCCGTGGTTGACGAACATTTTATGGTAATCACCTCCGCAATAAGGTTCGAAAGTGTGCATGATCAGTACCATAATGGCAGCCACACCTCGTAAACCGTCGAGTATGGGCAGGTGTTTTTTGGAGTCGCTGAAAGATGAGGCCGAAGTTGATGTCATTCTGTTCAGGTTGCTGGATGAGCCGGATGAATAGAGGTTGGCAAGACAGTATCAGGGTATTGCTGCCGGGGCGTTATTACTTTCAACAACGCCCCGGCGCTTACATTCAGATTGTTATTTAACTATCATCAGTGATTTAGCCGCGAATATCCTGGTTGCACCGGTGTTTTCAGGCATCACCAGATACATACCGGCGGGTAAACCACCCAGCGATACAGTTTGCTGCGTGGCGGACAAACGAACTTCGCGCACCATACTTCCGGTACTGTTATAGACACGGAGAACTGTATTTTCTGTGCCTTCCGGGAGAGTAACAGACAGAACATCACCTGTAACAGGATTTGGAGCCATACTCCATTCGGACAATGCGGAGAGTTCAGGGGCAGCGGAAGAAGCGCTGCAGGTGATTTCCTCCAGTTTCAGCGAAACATTATTCCAGAATGTGTCGCGGTGGGATTTATATGATGCATTTTCATAAATATTGGTGTGGCCACCTCCGGGAACAACATGCAGCGAATTCCAGACACCGGCTTCTTCTGCACGCGCGTGCAGGAGGTTACTACCCTGAAGGTAAGCAATATTGGCAGCCAGACCGGAATTGAAAGGCACCGTTTCATCAGCGGTACCGTGAATACTGATCATGGGAGATTCGCCGGCTTCAATCCAGTTCGCGCGGTAGAGTCCGCCCGACATATTCACCACAGCCTTTGATGCAGATGAGAATGTTTTGTTGGTTGCCGAGCCACTCACGCCCTCCAGACCACCGTTCTGATTGATAAAATTGACCAGAAAGGGGGGAATATTATCCTCCATGTCGAGGTAGGAACAGTGCAGTGCGGCCACGGCGCCAGCAGAGTAACCGCCAATAAAAATATTATTGGGGTCAGCTTTGAACAGATTGGCCGTAGCAGCGTCTTCCCTGAAGTACCGTACGGCGGCGCGCATATCGCCCACAGCTTTCACAGCGGTGTCGAAAATATCGAGCGAGTCGGGGAAACCCAGCAGGAAGAAGGGGTACAGGCGGTAAGTGATGGAGGCGGTTACGTACCCTTTTTTTGCCATCAGTTCGCACCAGGGTTGCATCATACTGCGGTCGCCAAAGATGAAGCTGCCGCCGTGTTCAAAGATGATAACCGGCCGGGCAGCTACCTGATCACCCTCCGGCTCATAGACATCCATCTGGAGCGTCATGGGTACGCCCGTATGCGAGAGCGAGGGTGCGTAGGTGACGGTCGTTTTTTTGACGGTCGGGAAAATATCATTGATATAGCGATTCCCATCGCAACCGGGGTTTTGAGCGTAGGAGAAACCCGCGAAGAGGGTCAGAAAGAGCGTGGAAAGAGCGTACTTGGTCATGTTTTTCCTCTTTATTTGATGTTAATGAAATCAACTCCGGACGTCCTGATCAACTGATTAAGACGGGGAATATCCTGCAATTTAAGGGTTTTCCAGATATTCAGCTGTTCATCTGTCAATTTGAACAGATAATCGCGTACTTCGAGGCTCTGACTGGTGGGCGGAAAATCGCCGCCAACATTCAGCCCCATGAGATTTGCCAGTTTGTCATTGAGTCTGACGGGATAGTTGAGCGGATCCTGGGAACTGCGGTTTTTGGTTTGATAGAGGGCCTCCTCCACCTTTGTCATGGAAGAATCAATAGCAGATATGAGCGATACTATCTCTTTGTAACGATCAACATCAGCTACTTCACCTTTCAGCGACTGCAATTTTGTTCTGGCCGATCTTATTTCCCTGATGGCCCTGTGCGCTTCCGTGAGTTTGGCGCCTACCGACTGAACGAAGCTGAACTGTGCCATAAAATGATCGTCAGACACACCTGTTCTTGGGTCTCGCACTATTTCAAACGACTCTTCCACCGTTTTTCCGGAGGCCGTCAGTCTGACCTTGTACTTTCCGGGAACGGCTTTGGTGCCTTCCAGATCGTAACTCCAGAGGATCATGCCATCGAATTTTTCTGCATCGGGGTAGCGCATATTCCAGATGAACAGATTGGCACCCGCCTTGAGGTCGGATAGTGGAGCAAACACGGGCTTCATGGGTAAAGCACCGGATTTATTGAAAACAGTGGAGAACACCCTGATTGTGTCGCCATCGTTTTCCAGAACTGCCAGCGTTACAGTATCCTTCTCCGAGGGTTTGGCCGGAAGAACGAAATGAATCAGCGTTCCGTTGGGATGATTTTCTCCGGCCAGTTTTGAGCCTTTTGACGAACCGCCTCTCATTCTGAAGGCGGGTGCCGGTTTAAACAGAAACGGACTGGCAGAATCGGGACTTCGGGTCACCAACTGTTGCAGGGCGGAGAGATCATCCACCGACCAGATTGACCGTCCCTGTGTGGCAGCCAGCAGGTGATTGTCCTTTATTACAAGATCAGTAATGGGCACCACAGGGAGGTTCAGCTGGAATGACTGCCAGTTGGCGCCATCGTCGAAACTGATATACATTCCCTGTTCAGTTCCAGCGTACAGAATACCCTGTACAGTGCGGTCAGCCCTGATTACCCTGGTGAAGTGATCTTTGGGTATTCCGTCTGTTATTTTGATCCATGTTTTGCCGTAGTCCTTCGTTTTGTAGAGGAATGGGCGATAATCACCGAGTTTATAGGCTGTACAGGCAAGGTAACATCCACCATCATTGTGCGGATCGGGTTCGAGTGAGTTGATCATCGTCCAGGCTGGCATTGCGGGTGGCGTCACGTTGGACCAGTTCTTGCCGCCGTCGCGGGATACGTGCACCAGTCCGTCGTCGCTGCCCGTCCAGAGCAGATCTTTCACCCGCGGACTTTCTGCTGCGGTGAAAATGGTGCAGTAATATTCCACGCCGGTGTTATCTTTGGTGATGGGTCCTCCGCTGGATTTCTGCCGGCTTTTATCGTTGGTTGTCAGGTCGGGACTGACCGTCGTCCAGCTCTGTCCCTCGTTCGTGGATACGTGCAGATGGTTACTGGCCACATAAAGTTTGTGCGGGTCGTGTGGGCTGAAGAACACGGGATAGTTCCACTGAAACCGGAAGCGGGCATCTTCGGCGCCGTGGCCCATATTATCCTCCGGCCACACGTTGATAGCCCTGTTTGTCTTGTTCTTGTGATCCACCCGTGTCAGGAGTCCGTGATACTCGCCCCCGTAAACGATATCGTTATTGAGCGGATCAACGGCTATTGTGGCACTTTCACCGCCTGCAGTGGATTCCCAGTGACGTTCGGTGATTGCTCCATCATCGGAGCGGTGCGCTATTCTGACGCTGGAGTTATCCTGCTGTGCTGCATAGATATTGAACGGGAAGGCATTATCAGTGGTAATACGATAGAACTGTGCGGTGGGCTGGTTGTGATAAGTAGTCCAGGTATTACCGCCATCATAACTGATCTGTGCACCGCCATCATCGCCGATAATCATACGCCCGGGATTTTCGGGAGCGATCCAGAGGTCGTGGTGATCGCCATGTGGAGCATATCTGGATTGAAAAGTACGTCCTCCGTCTTTTGATTTGTGGTATGCGACATTCATCACATACACCACATCTGCATCGGCAGGGTCGGCATAAATACGGGAGTAATACCATGCCCGCTGCCTGAGAGCGCGGTCTTCATTTACCCTGATCCAGGTTTTGCCGGCGTCGTCGGAGCGGAAAACGCCGCCCGACTGACTTTCTATTATAGCGAACACGCGGTCGGGCCTAACCGGGGAAACGGCGAGCCCCACAATGCCAATAGTATCCTTCGGAAGGCCTTCATTGGCGGTGATTTCCGTCCAGGTATCGCCGCTGTCAGTGCTTTTCCATATTCCGGAGCCCGCACCTCCACTACTGAAGTCGTGGGGTGTTCTTCTGACACGCCAGAAGGAAGCATAAAGAATACGCGGGTTGGTGGGGTCCATTGCCAGATCCACGGCTCCGGCGTCGGGATTGACGAACAGCACTTTTTCCCAGGATTTTCCACCGTTAACAGACCGGTAAACGCCCCTTTCCTGCGTGGATTTGAACAAATCACCCATTACAGCTGCGTAAACGACATCAGGATTGCGCGGGTGTACGCGTATGCGCGGGATGTGCCGGCTTTCGGCAAGGCCGGCTGATTTCCAGGTACGACCTGCGTCCTCGGACTTCCACATTCCTGTACCGTACGATACGTTGCCGCGCACGGTACACTCGCCTCCACCGGCATATATAACATTATGATCGGAGGGGGCCACTTCGATGGCGCCGATACTGCCTCCGAAAAAACCATCCGAGATATTTTCCCAGGTGCGACCACCGTCCTGCGTTCTCCATACACCGCCACCTGTGCCGCCGAAGTAAAAGAGGTCGGGTTTTCCGGCCACCCCCGTTACAGCGGCTGAGCGGCCGCCCCGAAAAGGGCCGATATTACGCCATGAAGTTGAGGAGAGGAGTGAAGGATCAACGCCCTTTTTCTGGGCAAAGGCGCTGGATACGGAGAGAAGAAGGAGAACAAAGGTCAGGAAACGAAACATGTTGCGTTATTTAGAGCATATAAACGGCCTGGAAATTGAGACAGTGCAGATTCCATGCTTTTGACATGGGAGCGGGGTTCCAGTCGGACGGGTTATACATAAAAAGTACCGAGCGGTAGAACCTGAACGTGAATCCGAGATGCTGGCTGGCCCAGAAACTGAAGCCCAGATTGATCCCGACATCGTTCTTTTTGAGATAATCGGGCGCCACACTCCCCAGCGCATTCAGTTCGTCTTTCAGTCTGGAACTGATAAAACGGGAGTAAGAGATGCCCAAATTGGCAGAAACCTTATAATATTCAGTGTTGCCGGGGCCTTCAGCGAGCCAATCCTTGTAATGCCACATGACAGGCACCTCTACATAATTGAGCCTGAGAGAGAACGGGAACAGATCGTATTCACCGGGCACCAGTTCACTTTGGGAGCCGCGCTGGGAAAAAAGGAACTCCATACTGGCTTCAGTTTTTTCGGTGAGCCGGCTGGTGACCCTGATACCCGACTGGAGACCGAGTTTGTTGTAGCCGGCAGAGAGATCGCCATCAATCTGGGAGGCGACGAGACCTGCAACTGCTCCGGCACGGAAACGCTGTTGAGCGCCGGCTGCCGTCAGGAGGCAAAGAGAGAGAAAAGAAACCTGCAGAATGCGCTGGAGAATCCGGGAGTCCATATTGTTTGAGTTTTTAGATACTTTTGTGCCGCTTCGCTGCGAAGATAAAGCCCTTTGCGAACTCAACGACAACAAACTTCAACATGCGCTATACAGTTAACACATTAAAGAAGCTGGAAGCCCTTTTCGAGGAACTCGACTACAGTGTACGGTACGAGAAAGGGAGTTTTCAGAGTGGTTACTGCATTGTTGAGAACAGGCGTATTGCCGTGATCAACAAATTTTTCGACACAGAGGCACGCATCAACACGCTGCTCGATATTCTGTCGAAATTCGAGCTCATCGGGGTGGAGTTGCCGGAGAAGTCGCGGGAGATGATTGAAAAGTGGCGCAAGGAGCAGTCAGATTCATGATACGTATTACCATTCTCGGAACCGGCACATCACAGGGAGTACCCATCATCGGGTGTGAGTGCAGGGTATGTACTTCTGCTGATCCGCACGACAACCGGCTTCGCTCGTCTGTGCGGGTGGAGGCAGGAGACACCGTCATCGTGATTGATACGGGCCCTGATTTTCGCCAGCAGATGTTGCGCGCGCGCGTTTCACGGCTGGATGCCATTTTACTTACCCATGAGCACAACGACCATGTGATCGGTCTCGATGATATCAGGCCTTTCAACCACCGGAGCGGCAATTCACTGAAAGTTTACGCGCTGAAACGAGTTGCCGACGAGGTAAAGAAGCGATTTGAATATGTTTTTTCCGACCCGATTCCGGGGCTCCCGCGGGTAGATCTGATCCCGGTGTTGCCGGGGCTTCCCTTCAGCGTCGGCGGACTGGAGATCCTGCCTGTTGGCGTGGTACACGGAAAGCTACCCATTGTCGGGTACAGATTTGGCGATTTCGCCTATCTGACCGACGTGAAACACGTGGAAGAAGAGGAACTGGAGAGACTGCGGGGCGTTAAAAAATTGGTTATTAACGCCCTGCAGCATGAATGGCACCCTACCCATCTGAGTTTGACAGAAGCCCTTGAACTGATCGGGCGAATCAGCCCGGAAAAGGCCTGGCTTACTCACCTGAGCCACCATATGGGTCTTGCATCAGAAACAGAACAGACACTTCCGCCAGGAGTCAGCCTGGCTTATGACGGACTGGAAATAGAAGTATAGAGCCTGTTCGGATAATCAGTCCTGCTATTTGAGCAGATAATCGGACTCAAACACCTGGTTTACGTTGTCCTGATAGATTGCGTAGTTAAAACCCTTGTGGATAGCGTACGCGCCGTGACGACCTTTTTTATCAACCGCTACAAAGCCTACCTGAGCAACTTTACTTTGTTCGGGGTACTTTCTCACCAGACGTTTGATAGCCGCTTCAGCCGCTTTTTGTGGCGATGCGCCCCTTCTCATTTCCTCTACCACAAGGAAACTGCCCAGCGTTCTCAGCACCATTTCACCAAGGCCCGTACAGGCTGCCCCACCCACTTCATTATCCACGAACATACCAGCTCCGATAACGGGGCTGTCACCTACCCTGCCGTGCATTTTAAAGGCCGCACCGCTGGTAGAGCAGGCACCGGAGATATTATTGTGCTGGTCAACAGCCACGATGCCGATCGTGTCATGACGTTCGACATTGATAACAGGTTTGTACTCTGAACGCACTTTCCAGTCCTCCCATGCTTTTCTGGCCACTTCAGTGAGCAGATTTTCATGAGGGAACCCTTCTGCTCTGGCAAAGCGGTAGGCCCCTTCACCGACGAGCATTACATGGGGGGTTTTTTCCATTACCAGGCGTGCCACACTGATGGGGTGCATGATATTCTGGATAAAAGCTACACAACCTGCCCTGCCGAGCTCGTCCATGATACAGGCATCGAGCGTTACGTTGCCATCGCGGTCCGGAAAGCCGCCGTAGCCAACTGAAGTGTCTTCAGGATCGGCTTCAGGCACGCGTGCGCCTGCTTCAACAGCATCGAGCGCTCGACCACCTTTGGAAATAATTTCCCAGGCAGCCGCAGTAGCCTTCGTATTGGGGCCCCAGGTGGCTATAACAACAGGAGAAGAATTTTTATCCGATTTTTCAAGGATTTCGCGGGAGCCTCTGATAACATCCGCCGCTGAAAGTGCTATTCCGCCCAAAAGCGTATTGTGTAGAAATTTCCTTCTGGAATTCACGATAATGCAATTGATTTAGATAATGGTTGAAAAGAACGCGAAAAGTATGAATATTATTTTGGAGAAATCTTTTAATATGTATCATTTTTATGAATAATTCCAGAGCAGCTGAAATGCCATCCCTTATCTTCGCCCGATGAGCGATACAATCTTCCTTTTTTCCCTGTTTTTTACCGTTGCTCTCGTGTATTCTTCGGTGGGGTTCGGAGGCGGTTCAAGTTATCTGGCCATACTTGCGCTGATGGGTCTGCCATTCGGAGAGGTGAGGCTCACCGCCATGGCCTGCAATATTGCGGTGGTACTCGGAAACACCAGTATTTTCAGGCGCAGCGACTGGTGGAACGGCAGGAAATATCTTCCCTTCGTCGCGGCGGGAATGCCCATGGCCTTTCTGGGTGCGATGATTCCAATGAGAGAAAAGTCATTTTTTATCCTGCTGGGTAGCGCCCTGCTGCTGGCCGCAATTCTGCTGTGGTTTCAGCCGGAAGTGAAGGAAGAAACAAAGGAAATCGCAAATAAGCAAAACAGTCCGGGAGACTGGATCACAGGCGGCAGTATCGGGTTGCTGTCGGGTATGGTTGGAATCGGTGGTGGCATATTTTTATCACCTCTGCTGTTTTTCCTTCGTTGGGACAAGGCGAAACACATTGCAGCTACGGCGAGCCTGTACATTCTCGCCAATTCTGTTGCGGGGCTTGCAGGTCAGGCCGTTTCAGGCATCAGCAACTTTGATCCGCTGAGACTGTTTATACTCCTTGCAGCAGTTACTGCCGGAGGGCAAATCGGCGTAAGGAGCAGCCTGCGCTGGCTAAGTCCGTCATGGGTAAGGCGCGTCACGGCACTGCTGGTATGCTGGGCCGGCTCGGAAGTGCTTTGGAAATATCTGTACTGAAAACAAACATCAGCATGAAAATCGAGATACTTGCCTTTGGCATAGCCCGTGAGATCTGCGGCGGGCGATTGATAGAAATGGATGTGAGAGAGGGCATAGACACCGATGGACTCCGGTTATTGCTGACAGAGGCATTTCCGTCATTATCGGGACTGGCGCAGTTGAGCATAGCCGTGAACGGGGAATACGTCATCGGGGCTGTTGTGCTCAATCCGGGAGATGAAATAGCGATTATTCCCCCTGTAAGTGGTGGATAAACAATAAAAATCATGACGAGAGATATTCAGATTCACGATACTCCCCTTGATTTGACGCGTTGTGTAAACACCGTTTCTGATGCCGGTTCGGGCGGGATACAGGTATTCATCGGGAATGTCAGAAACATGACCGGTGGCAAATCCGTGGTCAGGCTGGAATATGAAGCCTACGACAGGATGGCGCTCCGGGAAATGGAGAAAATTGCAGTGGATGCCGGAGAAAAGTGGGAAATTACAGGAGTTGTGATACACCACAGGACGGGAGTGCTGGAAACGGGAGACACCGCAGTGATCATTGCCGTCGGGGCAGCACACCGGCACGCTGCCATCGAAGCCTGCCGCTATATTATTGACACCCTCAAGACAACTGTACCGATCTGGAAAAAAGAAGTATTTGAAGACGGGGAGGTATGGGTATCTGCATATCCCTGAATGATGAAAAAAAAGAAAGAACTTGTATTGGGAACAGCCCAGTGGGGTTGGACAATCGGGAAGGAAACAGCCTTCGAAATACTTGAGTACTGGTCAGGTGCCGGATTCAGGTCCATTGACTGTGCTACCAACTATCCGATCAACCGGCAACCGGAATGCTTCAGGGCGGCCGAGGGCATTTTATCGGATTTCATACTGGCGCACGGGTTGCAAGACCTGGATGTGACTATGAAAGTTGGCAGCATGGACAACATGCGCACGCCCGACATTAATCTGTCTCCTTCCTTTATACAGATGATCGGGCATGAATACAGCAGAATACTGGGCAGTAATCTGGGTTGCCTGATGATTCACTGGGACAACCGCGATCACGAAGACGAGATAGCAGCCTCCCTTGACAGTCTCCGACGGGTATGTGCCGAATCAGATTGCAGAAAGGGACTTTCAGGCATACGCGCACCCGAAGTGTATGCGCGCCTGACCGGTTCCGATACCTTTGATATACAAGTCAAGCACAATGTACTTCATTCTGATCTTGGCAGATACACTCCGTGGTTACCTTCTGACAGACATCGGTACTTTGCCTACGGTATCAATGCCGGTGGAATCAAGCTGCCGGGAGAGGCGTATTCGGGTACGAGTACCTACATAACACGCGGGGGAAATCCGGAGCCGGGCGAGGAGCAGGCCAACAGGCTCAGGGAACTGACCAGCCATTACAGCAGGGAAAGAGGCGTCACCATAGAAAGGATGTGGCAACTGGGGTTAATCCACGCGGTTTCCGAGCAGGCTTTGTACGGAATCATAGCCGGAGTTTCCAATGTTGAACAGTTACAGAATCTGATCAGCTGGCAACAGGCCCACTAATCAAATTGCCTGCTACCTTCGGGAAGCAGCAGGCAATTGGGCGTTCAGGAGCATCAGGCTCAGAGGTGAAGTCTTTCCTTCCTGAGGAGAAGTATCTCGCTGCTTTCCTTCCTGTCGGGATCGGGCACGCAACAATCTACCGGACACACGGCGGCGCACTGCGGTTCTTCATGGAATCCGGTGCACTCCGTACATTTTTCGGGTACAATATAGTAAACATCGTTGGAAACCGGCATGTGTTTGGCCTCCGCATCTGTGACGGAACCATTTTCCAGGGTAAAAGGCCCTTTCACGGTGGTACCGTCCGAAATTGCCCATTCAACACCTCCCTCATAGATGGCATTGTTGGGGCACTCCGGCTCACATGCACCGCAGTTGATGCATTCATCCGTAATTATGATTGCCATAGCGAATTAAACATTTTCTTGAACCCTGAACAACCTGCGGGCAACAAAGTTCTGAGGTTATCTGACAATTTTGATAAAGGCGGGCAAATCACCTTTTACCAGTTCGTTCCTTGCAGCATCGGCCTCAGATCTGGTGTCAAACTGGTCAACAGCCACCGCGTAGAAGTTTGAATCCGGGAATTTCAGAATCCGGGCTCTGTCGAATCCGAGGTTTCGGAGTTGTTCAACGCGGGTGCGGGCACCGTTCAGGAGTTTGAATGATCCTGAAATGACATAAAAACCTTTTTCAGTAACATTGCTGACATCCCCGGAAGCGCTGGCTGGTGCGGTATTTACATTTACCGGAGTTTCGGAAGCGACCTCTGCGGGTTTGGCGGGAGGAGTTACTGCCGGTTTGCCGGATGTCTGTACTGGCGTTCCGGATGCGGCATTAGTCACCCTGATTTCGGTACGGCGGTTTCGGGCGTACTCCTGTTCTGAGCATTTCACTCCGTCTTTGCACCGGTTTCTCGGTTCTGTTTCGCCATATCCGTGCGCTATGAGCCGGCTGGTACTGACCCCCTTCGATACCAGGTAGTCTACAACACCGGCGGCACGACGCTGGCTGAGGTCATCGTTGTAGGCAAAAGTGCCGCGTGCATCGGTGTGGCTGGCGATTTCGACCATGAGCCGGGGCTGCTGTTTCATGATAGCCACCACCATATCGAGATCTTTTCTGGCATCGGGCCTGAGCGTTGCATCGTTGAAGTTGTAGTAAACATTCGGCAGATCCAGTTTTATACCGGTACCGATGGGAGAGACAGAGAGATTTTGACGGACCGGGTTTTCAGGTTTCCAGCCATTGGTATCCACTGCGGCGGTACCTATGAGCCTGCCACCCTGATAAACATCAACTGCGTATTTTGTATCAGGCGTCATGTAGTGTTCGATCACGCCGTTGGCATCCGTTATCAACGTGTCTTTTTTGCCGGTTTTTTCATCTGTAAGCACCACCATACTGCCAGAGATGCGGTCGTTTGTTTCTGCATTGAACAGGGTAGCCGTCCACTGAACCTTGCCTGCTGCGGCCGAGTTGCGATCCAGCTGTGCGGTCAGTTCATTACCTGTTTTGGTTATTGGAATCCGGTACTGCTTTGTCTGGAAGTCTTTTTTATTAATAATCACGACATAATTACCGGGTTTCATATTGGTACCGAAGCGGCCTCTGGTATCAGTTTGTCCGGTAATGGCCTTGTCCGGAGGAGTAGAACTGATCACGTCATCGCCGTTCAGCTTCTGAACCGTGATAGGATTCCCGTTTTCGTCCTTTCCGATAACGCTACCTCCTTCGTAATTGATAATCTGTATATCAGCTCCGGGAACAGGGCTTCCCGACACCTTGTCGAGAACCAGCATTTTGAAATCCAGATCAATATCGGGCACGCGGGAGTTCTGGAGCAGGTAGTCATCAATATTTCCATTTTCGACGTGAAAACTGAAAATATCATCCATACCGGCGCCAGCCTGTCCGTTGGAGTTGAAATAACCATTGATTTTATTCAGGTCAACAATGAGACCGAAGTCGTCAGAGGACGTATTGAACGGATCGCCGAGGCTGACCGGTTTGGTCCATTTATCGCCGTTCAGAACAGAAAAATACAGATCGAACCCACCTTTGCCGCCGGAGCGGTCACTGGCGAAGTAGAGCGTATTATCGGCATGCAGGAAAGGGAATGCCTCCCTTCCGCTGGTATTGACTTCACTTCCGAGGTTCACAGGTTCACTCCAGGAGCCACCCACCTTGTACGACACATATATATCATAGCTTCCGAAGCCGCCGGGGCGATTGGAGGCGAAGAACAACTTGTCGCCATCAATACTGACAGACGGGTG
>JBDLWO010000262.1:0-31144 GCA_039804245.1 Bacteroidota bacterium | reverse complement strand
CCTTGTAGGTTATTAATCCGACCAATTCAAACTGGTCGTTTACTACCGGCAGTTTTTCAATCTTTCGCTGCTGCAAAATGTCGCGCGCCTGTTCCAGTGTGGTGCCCAGAGGCGCCGTGACCAGGTTCTTTTTGGTCATAATCTCTCTGACAGGGCGACTGAGATTGGTTTCAAAGCGAAGATCTCTGTTGGTCAGTATGCCAACCAGCCGACTTTTTTTGTCAGTAATGGGGATACCACCTATACTGTGCCTGCGCATCAGCTCGTGCGCTTCCCTCAGTGGTGCATCAGGGTGCAGGGTAACCGGATCAATAATCATACCCGCCTCGGAACGCTTGACCGCACGCACCTGTTCCGCCTGCTCGGCAATACTCATATTTTTGTGAATCACACCGAGCCCCCCCTGCCGCGCTATGGCGATAGCAAGGTTTTTGTCTGTGACCGTATCCATGGCAGCAGACACAACAGGAGTGTTGATTTTTATGCTGCGGGTGACAAATGAAGAGATGTCAACTTCGCGGGGAAGGACTTCGCTGTAGGCAGGGACGAGCAGTACGTCGTCGAAGGTAAGTGATTCGCCCAGAAACTTGGGGTGATCGGAAGATGCAGACTTATTTTCCATGCGCAAAGTTCGGGTGCAAATCGGAAAATTTAAACAGATACGTGTAAATTTTTTATCAACTGCCCGGGATTTCACAGAATCACTATTTGTCGTTCAGCGCCTGCAGGTCAACCAGTTTCCGGTATGCACCTCCTTTGGACATGAGTTCTTCATGTTTACCGCGCTCCACAATACGGCCGCTGTCGAGTACAATTATTTCATCAGCATGCTGAACTGTACTGAGCCTGTGCGCAATTACGAGTGCCGTTCTGTTGGCAAGCAACCGTTCGAGCGCTGCCTGTACCAGCTTTTCCGACTCAGAGTCGAGGGCAGAGGTGGCTTCATCGAGTATCAATACCGGCGGATTTTTCAGCAACGCCCGCGCAATGGTGAGCCGTTGCCGCTGACCACCACTCAGTTTGCTGCCCCGGTCGCCGATATTACCGTCATATCCCTGCGGAATCTGTGTGATAAATTCGTGTGCATTGGCTGCTTTGGCAGCGGAAACAATGGATTCGTCTGCTACCGCGCTGGTTGAAAAGGCAATATTATTTCTGATAGTATCATTGAACAAAATGGCTTCCTGGCTCACAATACCCATAAGGTTTCTCAAGTCGTGCAATCTCATATTTCTGATGTCAACCCCGTCAATCAGGATTTGTCCGCCGGTTACATCGTAAAATCTGGGTAACAAATCGGCAACGGTACTTTTACCGGCACCAGATGCTCCCACCAATGCTATCGTATGGCCTTTTTTCAGTTCAAAACTGACCCCGTCGAGAGCAGGCCGCTCGGCATTGTGATAGGAGAAGGAGACATTTCTGAACTCAATTTTATCCTTGAATCCGGAAATTTCCACCGGGTCCGTCGCGTCTGCAACGGTTACGTCGGCATGCAGTACCGACTCTACCCTGTCGAGGGCCCCCAGCCCCTTCCGGATGTTATACCAGGCAGTGGAGAGATGCTTGGCCGGTTCTATGATATTGTAAAATGCGTAAAGAAAGGTAATAAAAGTGGCTGCAGACAACTGTCCGGCAAAAACCTGTCTGGCCCCAAACCACAACAGCACCGAAACAACTGAAATACCAAGAAACTCGGAGAGCGGAGAGGCCAGATCCCGCCGCCGGTACAGTCCGGTGAGTGTTCTGGCATAATCGTCATTTTCCTTTCCAAATCGCGCCGATTGCCAGGGCTCTGCGTTGAAGCCTTTGATAATACGCAATCCGCCGAGTGTTTCTTCCAGCAGCGAGCCCAGCAAGCCGAGGCGCATTTGTGCTTCTCCCGACTGTTTTTTGAGGGTTCTGCCTACCCGGGCAATGATCAGCCCGGAGAAAAGCATGAGCCCAAAGACGAATACCAGCAGCTGCGGCGAAACAGAAATCATGAATAACAGACTGCCGAGCATGACAATGGGTTCTCTGGCTACCGCCTCTGTAGCACCCACTATACTCCACTCTATCTCCTGCACATCGGCAGACACCCTGCTCATCAGGTCGCCTTTTCTCTTTTCCGAAAAATAGGAAAGCGGCAGTTCCAGGGTCTTGTCCACTAATTTGCGGCGAATATCGCGCACGATCCCGTTGCGCACGGGCGCGAGGAAATACAGCGAGAGGTATCGGAACAGGTTTTTCCCGAAAAAAGTGATCACCAGGAAAATACAGACGATAAGAAGTGCCTGTTCACGACCGTACTGCTCTATCAAATGGGCGAAGAATCCGTTTATTTTTGACTCCACACGCTGAAACCCGGCAGCACCCTCACCCGACTTTTTGAACTCATCGGGATTGAAGAGTATCTGAAGGAATGGCTGAAGCACAGGAATGCTCACCACCATGAACAGCGACATGAGCAGGTTGGAAATAACGGCAAACCCGATCAGCCGCTTGTACGGCGCATAATAACGCAGGAGTCTGATCATAAACAGAACTGTTGAATAGTGTGTACGACCAGAAGGAATGAAGGGTTACTCACCTTCTGTCTGGCTGTATTTCGACAAAAACTCCTCCACTTTTGCTGTGCGTTTCCAGCCACTCGCGGCATACACATCCATCAGGGCTTTCACATTTGTGGCCAGTGCAGAACCGGGGTATTTCTGAATGATCTGGTTCCAGTTGTTTTTGAATTCGTCGCGGGCTGCCTTTGTTTCGAAATCGTAGGCAGGTGTATTGTCGGAGCCATTCAGCAGCACGAGTGTAAGCCAGCGCTCATTTTCTGCAGTTTCAGCCGAGAGTACAAAATATGGGTTCTGATCATTGAATTTTTCCCAAAAAATGGCGCGTTCAGCCAGTTTGTCAAGGCCAATTGTGATTCCACCATCTTCAAATCCGGTTTCCCGGCGTTCGGCCAGGGTCTCCATCAGGTAATTCTTCATCGGAGGCGTTACCTTGTTTTCAAAGAAGTCGGCCAGCTTGGCCCAGTCCACTACAGGAAAAACCGTACCCTCCGCTGTTGCCAGCCGGAATCCGTTTTCAGCCATTTTTTTGGTTACAGGGTACTTGCCCATGTTGAACCTGTCGGCATATATATCATTGAAATCCTGCTCGCTCCACTCGATCACACCGAACATGTCATAGAGGTTCCCTTCTGTTTCCATCCTGAACAGAAAGCGCTCGAGGAGGAGGAAAACAGCATCGGCCAACGCACCGCTGGCACCGGAATAATTGTCCTTAACGTAATTGATTGCTCTGCTCCCGTTTTCAATTTGCTTTAAATCCAGCTTGCTGAGATATCTGGAAAGTGCAGTAACGCGCCCGGGATCAGGCTTGATGTTGTTCGGACCGGCGTAAACCGGCCTGAGCGCGCCCCCGTAAGCCCAGCCGGTAGCAGTGGCTCCGGCAACAGTACTGACTTTGATGTAAGGCTCGAAATAGGGTATTCCGCGAAGGGTGGCCTCTTCCCGGTTGGAAGATAATTCACCCGTACCTTCCGCCAGATCTCCTGCTGCAAACTGTGCTGTTACTTTGGCAGTTTTGGAGGGCTGCTCCCGCAGATTCAGTTTGTCAACCTCCACCGTGTACATATACACCTGAGGGGTTGGTGACTCCGGTGTACTGGCTGCGGCTTGTCCTGATGATGCCATCTCCTGCGGTGTGAGGGGCCTGTCTCCGGACGAAGACTGGCACGCTGCAAACAGGCAGACGGTGAAAAGCAGAGGAAGGTTAAAAGTTGTTTTCATGGCTGGTTGGTGGTTGTATCATCAATTGCGGGAGAACAGGGTGAATGCAAGATATGGGGCAGCGGAAAGTACTGCTGTCAGTATCAGTGCGACGGAAATAGTAACCCTGATTCCGGCCGGTACTGCCAGTGCAGCTTCATTCTCGGAGCCTTTCTGAAACCATGCAGCAATAATCACCTTGAAATAGTAATATATCGAGATTGCCGAATTGATCACAGCCAATACGACTAATGCAGGATAACTGTCAAAAACGGCAGTGAAAAGGTAGTATTTACCAAAGAAGCCCGGGAATGGCGGTACACCTGCGAGTGAAAGCACCGAAACGGTGAGTACGAGTGCGAGGAAAGGGTGTGATTTCCCGAGCCCATTGAAGGCGGCAAAGGTATCGTCTCCCTTCTGTTCTGCAACAATTATGAAAACAGCAAACGCACAAATGGTGGCAATCGAATAAGACAGCAAATAGAACATCAGTGCACGGTCAGCACCCGCATTGTCAACCGAAAGGATGGCCAGTAAAAGGTATCCCGCATGCGCGATGGACGAGTAGGCCATCATTCGCTTGAAGTTATCCTGAAACAAAGCCGTCGTGTTGGCCAGTGTCATTGTCAGTCCGGCTATAATAGATACAGGGAGCGTCCATACGGAAGCAACGGGAGCAAAAGCCGTTGCGAACAGGGTAAAAAATGCAGCAAAACCTGCTGTTTTGACCACTGTAGCCATAAATGCCGTGATCAGGTTCGGGCTGCCTGTGTAAACGTCGGGAGCCCAGAAATGGAATGGCGCCGCAGAAACCTTGAAACTGAGTCCAAAAACAATCAGCAGGATACCAACCCTGAGCATATTGGAAGACCCCGCGCTTTGTGCCGCCGCCGTACCAATGGCAGAAAAGTCGAAAGACGCAGTTGAACCATATACCAGCGCAATTCCGAAAAGCAGAATGCCGGTAGCAAAGGAACCCATCAGGAAATACTTGAGCGCAGCTTCATTGCTTGCCAGATCATCGCGACGACTTCCTGCCAGTACATACAGCGGGATACTCAGTATTTCGATGCCAAGAAAAAGCATGACCAGATTGGTACTGGAGAACATACAGAGGGCGCCACACAGACTGAAAAGTATGAGTCCGTAATTATCGCCCAGTGTAGAGGTGAGTGTCCGGAATCCCCAACCCGTCAGTCCGAAAATCAGGGTTGCCGACAGAATAGCCACGGCGGAGAACGCCATGGCGTAATTATCGAACCTGAGCATGGAGGCGTACATGTCGTCCCAGCCTCTGACAGGCCCGGCAACTACGCTTGCCAGTGCGAGCAGGCTGCCGATCAGGGAGATGGTTTGCACACTTTTACGATTCTTCGATAGCCCGGCGAACAGGGCAGCAAGGGCGGTAAAGAAGAGTATGAGTAAAGCGGTCATATTTTTTTATTGAAAGGGTCAACAAATTCCGGCGTGCAGCATCAGAGCTGTACAGCGCCCAGAATCCGGTTAACAGTACTGTCGGTCAGGTTGAGAATGAAGCCGGGGAAGAAGCCCAGGACTATTACCAGCAGGGAAATAGCCCCCAGCATGATGCGCTCCTGAGTATTCAGGTCGGAGAATCGGGCTGTTTGTTCTCCGGGCTCGCCAAACATGGCCAGTCCATAGGCACGCAGCATGTAAACTGCACCGAAAATGATAGTGAGTCCGGCAATCACTCCGGCCCAGAAGTTATAGCTCCATACGCCGTTGAGCAGCAAAAACTCGCCCGGGAAACCGTTGGTAAGCGGAACTGCCACAGAACCCAGCATGATAATCATGAACAATGTGGCAAAAACCGGAGCAGATTTGGCAATTCCACCCATATCACCCAGCGTGCGGGTTCCCAGTCTGCGCTCAAGCAGATCGCTGATGTAGAACAAACCAACCACATTGATACCGTGATTCAGCATCTGAATGAGACTGCCCTGCAGGCCTGCCTTGTTCCAGGCAAATATACCGGCGGCAATGAGCCCGACGTGGGCGATGGATGAATAGGCTATCAGTCGCTTGAAATCGGTTTGCTTCACGGCAATGATACTTGCGTAAACAATTCCGATGATGGCCAGCGTGATGAATGTGGGTGTTAGTGTGTGCGCAGCCTCGGGCGCGAGGGGCATCATCCAGCGGATAACGCCATAAGTGCCCATTTTGAGCATGATACCGGAGAGAAGCATGGTTCCGCCGGTGGGCGCCGCCACATAGGTGTCAGGCTGCCAGGTGTGTAAAGGGAAAACAGGCATTTTAACCGCAAAAGCAATAAAAAAGCCCAGCATAACCCAGAGTTCGGAGCCGGCAGGCAGTTGAACATTAACCAGATCATTCCAGGCAAACGAGTGCCCGCCCGGCGTCTGTAAATAGATGTACAACAGTGAGAGCAGCATGAACAGCGACCCCACAAAGGTGTAGATGAAGAACTTGAGCGTGATACGGATACGATCCTGTCCTCCCCAGATGGCACAAATGAAATAGATGGGGATCAGTGCAAGTTCGTAGAAAACATAGAACAGAAGTCCGTCGGTAGCCAGGAATACACCATTAAGCGCACCAATCATCAGAAGGATGAGTCCGTAGTAACGCGACTCATTCTCATAACTGCGGCTCCAGCTTCCGTAAACAATCAGCGGTGAAACCAGATTGGTCAGGAGCAGCATGAGCAGCGTAACCCCGTCCATGCCAAGACTGAATGAAAAACCGGCCTCCGGCAACCAGGGCGCCTGAAAGGTACAGTTCATACCCTGGCTGTAATCACAACTGAAACAATAGGCGGTAACAGCCAGATTGGCCAATGTAGCCAGCAGCGCCAACTGTCGTGTTGCTGCAGGACGAGCCAGCAGTATCAGCGCAGAGGCGATAAAAGGAATCAATATAAAGGAGAGTGACATGCGTCGGTATTTCTTTTGAAGGATGCTGATGGATTAGAGCCAGAGTGTGAGCATCAGTGCCGCAGCTCCTGCAACCATTCCTACCAGATAGTATTCGATATTGCCGTTCTGAACTTTCCGGAATTCGGCGCCCAGGCGCTGTACGCCGGCCCCCACTCCATTCACGATTCCGTCAATGATCTGTATATCAACATAATAGTGGAATGCTTTGGAAAGTCTTTCCGTCGGACGTACAAACAGTGCATCGTACAGCTCGTCCACATAAAACTTGTTGGCAATCCACCGCGTGAGTCCAGCTTGTGCGGAATCTGCCACAGGCAAATTGGCTTTTTTGCTGTACAGCATCCAGGTAACAGTCAGAACAATGAGCGCTACGGCTGTCGCTGTACCCATCAGCAAGGTTTCTGTATGGTGGTCAAGATGCAACTCTGCTGCAGGTATGACCTGGGAAAGCCAGCCCGCCATCCACTGATGTCCGCCCAGGAAATGCGGTACGTTCAGGAAACCGCCGGCTACAGATAAAACAGCCAGTACAATGAGCGGAAGGGTCATTACCGCCGGGCTCTCGTGCAGGTGATGTTCCTGCTCGTGTGTGCCGCGGAATTCACCAAAGAAGGTGACATAAAGCAGACGACCCATGTAGGTAGCTGTCAGCAGCGCACTGAAACTCGCCACCGCCCACCAGCCGAAACCTCCGTGCGCATAAGTGTAGGCGAGAATCTCATCTTTCGAGAAGAAGCCCGACAGCAGCGGGAAACCTGAAATGGCAAATGTGCCAATCAGGAATACCCAGAATGTGATGGGCATCGCTTTTCTCAAACCACCCATGTTGCGGATATCCTGCTCGCCACCCATACCGTGAATCACGCTGCCGGCGGCCAGGAAGAGCAGTGCCTTGAAAAAGGCGTGCGTAGTGACGTGAAACATCGCGCTCGCGTACGCACCCATGCCCAGGGCCACGAACATCAGTCCGAGCTGGGAAACAGTGGAGTACGCCAGTACTTTCTTGATGTCATTCTGCCTGAGACCAATTACTGCCGCGAAAAGGCTGGTGGCCATACCAATGACCGCCACGAAATGCATGGCATCGGGCGACAAGGAATACAGCGCGTTGGAGCGGGCTATCAGGTAGATACCAGCTGTTACCATGGTGGCAGCGTGGATGAGCGCCGATACCGGAGTAGGACCCGCCATGGCATCAGGCAACCAGGTGTAAAGCGGAATCTGTGCACTCTTGCCCATTGCACCTATAAAGAGCAACAGACAGATCGTTGTAACAATACCCGCATCCAGCGACATCTCTCCGATGCGCGGGAATACATCCGCGTAGGCGATGGAACCGAACTGCTGGTAAATCATGAAAATGCCGAGCAATAAACCGAGATCGCCTATCCTGTTCATAATGAAGGCCTTGCGGGCCGCTTTTCCGTACTCGTGGTTGGTGTACCAGAAACCGATCAGCAGGTAGGAACAAAGTCCGACACCCTCCCAACCAAAGAACAGCATCAGGAAGTTGTCACCCATAATGAGCAACAACATACTGAAGATAAACAGATTCAGATACGCGAAAAACTTGTAAAAGCCTTCATCATCGTGCATGTAGCCTGCACTGTAAACGTGAATCAGAAAGCCGACACCCGTAACAATGAGCATCATCCAGACAGAAAGCTGGTCAACCAGGAAACCGAAGTTGACACTCAGACTGTCCACGGTGAAGAAATTATACAGCGTTACCTGTATGGGACCGGAAGCAGCCACCTGATTGAAGGCAGCTGTACTGAGCAGGAAAGATGCCAGCAGCACACCGGATCCGATAATTCCCACCGTGTTTTTGGAGAGATTTCTGCCGAAAAGTCCATTCACAGCAAAGCCAATGAGCGGCAGAAAAGGTATGAGTGGTATAAGTTGGTTCATGATTCTTGTCTCAGTTTTTCAGTTTATCCAGCAGGGATATATCGGTACTTTTCGTGTTACGGTAAATCATAACCAGGATACCCAGGCCAACTGCTGCTTCTGCTGCTGCCACAACCATAATGAAAAATACCATGATTTGTCCCTGCGCATCCGACAGGTAGGTGGAGAACGCCGCAAGGAGCAGATTGACTGCATTGAGCATCAGTTCGACACACATGAGTACCACGATGGCATTGCGGCGGGTAAGTACACCGAATATACCGATGATGAACAGCACCGAACTGTACAGCACATAATGTTCGATCGGAATTTGCTGTATGGTTTCAAGCATTTTCTCTGAATTGATATTGGATGAATGAAAAGCCGTGAAACGGTCAGAGTTTGGCATCGCGTTTGCCCACCAGTACGGCGCCTACCATCGCTGCCAGGAAAAGTATTCCGGCAATTTCGAAAGGCACTACGAAATCGGTGAACAGCACCCGGCCCAGATTTTGCACCAGACCGACGTCAGACTTGTGGGCAACCTGTGCCACAGCAGCGGTACTTCCCTTGAGCGCACCAACCATCACCAGGAGTAACGACCCGGCTGCAATGGCGCCGGTTACCTTCCAGGCATTGGACTTCTGAGGCTCTGTGGCGTTGTTCAGGTTCAGCAGCATGAGTACGAACAGGAAAAGTACCATGATGGCGCCGGCATATACTATAATGTGCACGATGGCGAGGAACTGTGCATTCAGCAGCACGTACTGGCCTGCAATGGCAAAAAAGGTGGCAATCAGATACAAAACACTGTGCACGGGGTTCCTGGAGAACACCATGAGCAGCGCAGTGGCTACCGAGATAACGGCAAGGGTCAGAAACAGGTATTGCGACATGACTTGTTACTTTTTCTGTCAACCGGACAAGCGGTTTCAGACAATTATTTTTTTTCGGTTACATGTTTCTGGCGTACCGTAACATCAATCCGTTTTTCCGGCTCGACGCCTTCCACCAGCATATCTTTACCGAAGATAAAGTTCTGCCTCACATAATCAGTAGGCACAATACGGTCGGTCAGGAATATCGCTTCTTTGGGGCATGCCTCCTCGCATAATCCGCAGAAAATACAGCGCAGCATGTTGATTTCGTAAACTGCTGCATATTTCTCCTCGCGGTACAGGTTTTCTTCCCCTTTTTCACGCTCGGCAGCGGTCATGGTAATGGCTTCTGCCGGACATGCCACGGCGCAGAGGCCACAGGCAGTACAGTTTTCGCGTCCTTGTGCATCGCGTTTCAACACGTGCCAGCCGCGGTAAACCGGCGCAAAGTCACGCGTTACCTCCGGGTAACGGAGCGTGGCTGTTTTGCCGAATACATTGCGAAAAAAGTGCTTGAGCGTAGTCCACATCCCCTTCAGGATGGCGGGCAGGTAGATGCGTTCCATGAACGTCATCTCCTTGTTGACAACCAGTTTTGAGCGATTGGATAGTGATTGCATAATTCGTTCAACTTGAATGGACAGTGAAATGACTCAGTTACTCAACCCAGCCAGAGAATTCCGGCGCCGGTCAGGAGCATGTTCAGGATTGAGAGTGGAATGAGTGATTTCCATCCGAGGTGCATCAGCTGGTCGTAGCGAAAACGCGGGAGCGTCCAGCGGATCCACATGAACACAAAGATGAAAAAGAAGGTCTTGGCAAATATGACTACCGGTCCCATGAGGCCCCAGAGCCATGAAGGATCAATTCCCGGGAAATTGTACCCTCCGAAGTAAACGGTAGATATAACAGCGGAGGAAATGAACATATTGATATACTCGGCGAACAGAAATGAGCCCAGTTTCATGGCGCTGTACTCGGTGTGATAACCACCCACCAGCTCTGTCTCACATTCAGGCAGATCGAAGGGTGCGCGGTTGGTTTCAGCCAGGGCACAAACGAAGAAAATAATGAAACCGAGCGGCTGCAGGAATACATTCCAGTGTGGAATAAATCCGAGCCAGGTTCCGGTCTGCCCATCCGCGATACCGCGCAGACTCAGGGTTCCGGTTATCAGAATCACTGATATGATACTCAGACCCATGGCCAACTCGTAAGAAATCATCTGTGAACTCGCACGGATGGCGCCAAACAGGGAGTATTTATTGTTGGAAGCCCAGCCCCCAATCATGATACCATATACGCCGAGGGATACAAAGCCCATTACATACAGAATACCGATGTTCACGTCGGCCACCTGAAGATCAACGTTTAGTCCAAAACCGGTGAAGTACTTCCCCCATGGAATAACCGCAGATGTCATGAGGGCAACAAAAATGAATGCGCCGGGGCCGAGGATAAAGAGCCATCTGTTGGAGTCCTTCGGAATAAAATCCTCCTTGGTAAACATTTTTGCACCATCAGCCAGTGGCTGCAGAATACCCCACGGACCCGCGCGATCGGGGCCCAGACGGTCTTGCATGAAGGCTGCTACCTTGCGTTCTCCATAAGTTGAGTACGCTGCAATTCCCAGTGTAATGAGGAACATTACCAGGATGAGTACCGTTTTTTCGATGATAACGGCGGATACGAATAACAATAGTGCGCTCATGAGCTTTTCGGCAGGTGATTAACGGACAGTTACTGCATTTTCTGAGTAATGGCCCTGTGCGATGACAGAATGCCTGTCAATATTACGGGCGCCCTCTATCTCCCAGTCATTTGTGTCTTTTGTATGGAAACGGCAGGTGTTGCAGATGAAGTCGTGTACCTCTCCGTATTTATCCTTGCGGGCAGTAACCCGATAAATTTCGTTGCCATACATCCATACAACGGCCTTGCCCGAGCAGGTGGGGCAATTGCGGTGAGCGTCCATCGGATTGAGGAACCATACACGGCTCTTGAAACGGAAGGTACGGTCGGTAAGTGCGCCTACCGGACAAACATCAATCACGTTGCCGCTGAACTCGCTTTCGATTGATTTCTCAATATATGTGCTGATTTCAGCGTGGTCGCCGCGGCCAATAATACCATGTACACGCTCCGGAGAAAGTTGCTGGGCAGTATAAACACAGCGCCAGCACATGATACAACGGGTCATGTGCAGTTTGATATAAGGACCGATATCAATCTTCTCGAAAGTTCTGCGTTCAAATTCATAGCGTGTGCTGGCCTTGCCATGTTCGAAGGCGAGATCCTGCAGATGGCATTCACCTGCCTGGTCGCATACCGGGCAATCGAGCGGGTGATTAATGAGCAGAAACTCGGTTACGCCTGCACGTGCTTCCACGACAGACGGATCACTTTTGCTGGCTACCTCCATACCATCCATGACCATCGTCTGGCAGGATGCCACCAGTTTGGGCATTGGACGCGGATCTTTTTCCGACCCTTTTGTAACACGTACCAGGCAGGTACGGCACTTGCCGCCCGAACCCTTCAGTGATGAATAATAGCACATGGCCGGCGGAACGAGATCACCGCCAATCTGGCGGGCTGCGTTCAGAACGGTGGTGCCTTCTGCTACTTCAATAGTTTGACCGTCTATAGTTACTTTTGGCATGGCGATGCTAAAGCTTTAATTACTGTTGGGCAGCTACGGGCTCGCTGGCGAGACCAAAGTTGCGTTCCATACAAAGTTTGGGTTCTTTCACGTGCCACTCGAACTCCTCACGGAAGTGTCTGATGGCTGCATTGACTGGCCAGGCAGCGGCATCGCCGAGCGGACAGATCGTATTTCCTTCAATTTTTTTGGCTACATCGGCCAGCAGGTCAATATCGCTCATTTTACCCTGTCCGTTTTCCATACGGTACAGTACTTTTTCCATCCAGCTGGTACCTTCACGACAGGGGGAGCACTGTCCGCAGGATTCATGGGCATAAAAGCGGCTGAAGTTCCAGGTGTTTCTGACGATACACTGGTCTTCATCGTAAACAATAAATCCACCCGATCCGAGCATGGATCCCGTTGCGAAGCCACCATCGGAGAGGCTTTCATAAGTCATCAGACGCTGTTCGCCACTGGCTGTTTTACAAACCAGATAGTGTGGCAGAATGGGTACAGACGAACCTCCGGGCACACAGGCCTTCAGGCGTTTGCCGTTTTTGATACCACCGCAATATTCATCGGAATAAATGAACTCCTCTACCGGAACATTCAGTTCAATTTCATAAACGCCGGGGCGGTTAATATTACCGCTGGCAGAAATGAGTTTGGTGCCTGTTGATCTTCCGATACCGATTTTGGCATATTCATCGCCCCCGTCGTTGACAATCGGTACAACAGCTGCAATTGTTTCGACATTATTTACTACCGTCGGGCTCTGCCAAAGGCCTTTGACAGCCGGGAACGGCGGCTTGATACGCGGATTGCCGCGCTTGCCCTCCAGACTTTCGAGGAGCGCCGTCTCTTCCCCGCAGATATAGGCGCCTGCGCCGATATTGACGTAAAGGTCGAGGTTATATCCCGTTCCGAGAATATTTTTACCCAGCCAGCCGGCATTGTAGGCTTCGGCAATCGCTTTTTCGAGGACAAAAAGAATCCAGGAGTATTCTCCGCGTATATATATGTAGGAGGTATTGGCGCCCAGCGCATAGGAGGCCGTGATCATGCCTTCCACGAGCAGGTGCGGGATCTTCTCCATGAGGTAGCGATCCTTGAAAGTGCCCGGCTCGCTCTCGTCGGCGTTACAGACCAGATAACGGGGCACACCTTCCGGTTTGGCCAGGAACGACCACTTCATTCCGGTAGGGAAGCCGGCGCCGCCACGACCACGCAGGCCGCTCTTTTTCACCTCTTCCACCACCTCATCGGGGGTCATGGTCTTGAGTGCTTTTTCCACGGAGCGGTAGCCACCGTGTTTGCGGTACACCTCGTAGGTGTGAATGCCCTCAACATGGGCGTGTTCGAGTAGAAGTTTTCTTGCCATATTGTTTATTTCACTCCGTCTCCTTGTCAAATTCTGTCTGAAAGTCAGCCATAACCTTTTCGGGTGTCATGACAGCACATTCGAAATCGGGTGTGGGGAATACACCCACTTTGATTTTTTGCTCGGCCATGTCTTCGAGCCATTCCATGAACTCGTACAGATCGAGCGGCTCCACCTTGTACTCTTCGCCGAATTCGCCCTGTTCGTAAAACAGTTCGGCAAATTCGCGTTGCGGGAAAACCGGCAGAACATCTGTATCATCGAGGTCATCCTCGAGCATCATCCAGCCCTCTTCATCGGCCATACCCCAGACTTCCTCCAGTTCAGCTACTGTGCGAATGAAGTATTTGTACCTGCTTTCCGGCTTGCGGGCCAGAATTTCGTCAATTTTATTCTTGGTCAGTTGTTCCATGATGGTTTCAGTGCATTTTCCAGGTACCTTTATTGATTTTGCCGGCGCGGCAATCGTCAATAAACTGGTCTATTTTAGCCTCGTTGAGGTGTTCATGATAAAATTCGCCCACCTGCATCATCGGCGCGTAGCCGCAGGCACCCAGGCATTCCACCTGTTTGATGGTGAACATCCCGTCGGGAGTCGTTTCATTCTTGCCGATACCGAGCTTGTGTTTGGTATATTCGATTACTCGTTCGGCGCCTTCGATTGCACAGGGACCTGTGTGGCAGAACTCCAGCACATATTTACCCACGGGCGCCAGATTGAACATGGAGTAGAAGGATGCCACTTCGAACACCTCGATCGGGGTGATACGCAGTACTTCAGCCACATGTTCCATGGCGGGCACACTGAGCCAGCCGTTGTTTTCCTCCTGGGCTATATGCAGGGCGCGGATCAGGGCACTTTTGTGTTTCCCCTCGGGGTACTTGTTGAACAAACCCAGCACCTCGGCTTTTGCTGCTTCCGAGTATTTGAAGGGAGTTTCTGTATTCAGATTCGGGTGCATTATGCAATTTTTTGAAAATTCTGAATCTTGTGATGCTGAAACTGGTTTATGCGTCGAGTTCGCCGGCAATCACGTTCATGGAACTCATCGTGAGAATGGCATCAGAGAGCAGTGCTCCTCTGACCATTTCCGGATAAGCCTGATAGTAAATGAAGCAGGGGCGGCGGAAGTGCAGCCTGTAAGGTGTACGTCCTCCATCGCTGACAAGGTAAAAACCAAGTTCGCCATTACCGCCTTCCACACAGTGATACACTTCTCCGACAGGTATCGGCGTTTCCTGCATAACCACCTTGAAGTGGTAAATCAGTGCTTCCATTTTAGTGTAAACATCCGGCTTTTCAGGCAGATAAAACGCCGGCACATCGGCATGGTAAGGGCCCTCCGGGAGATTGTTGTAAGCCTGATGGATTATGCGCAGACTCTGGCGAATTTCCTCCTGACGCACCATGAAGCGGTCGTAGGTATCGCCCTGTGTTCCAACAGGCACAATAAAGTCGAAATCCTCATAACTGCTGTAAGGGTTCATTACGCGAATATCGTAATCAACACCGGCAGCACGCAGATTGGCTCCGGTAAAGCCATACTCCATGGCTCGTTCGGCAGCGATAGGTCCGGCGCCGATACAGCGATCCATGAAGATACGGTTGCGCTCGAGCATATTGTTGAACTCCTCGAACCTGGCAGGGAAACCGTTGAGAAAATCGCGGAGTTTGGTGTGGAAAGCGGGAGTAAAATCGCGTTCCATACCACCTATACGGCCAATATTGGTGGTGAGGCGGGCGCCGCACACCTCTTCGAACATTTCATAGATCCGCTCGCGTTCCTGGAACATATAGGTGAAGCCGGTGAGGGCACCGGTATCTACACCTATAACCGCATTACAAACCAGGTGATCGGCGATACGGGACAGTTCCATTATGATCACGCGCATATACTGGGCGCGTTTGGGAATCTCGCAGTTGATCAGCTTCTCGACCGTCATGTGCCATCCCATATTGTTGATAGGGGAAGAGCAGTAGTTCAGGCGATCGGTGATGGGAGTAATCTGGTTATATGGCCTTCTTTCCGCGAGTTTTTCGAAAGCGCGGTGAATGTAGCCTATGGTCGGCTCTGCGCTGACGATCTTTTCGCCGTCCATTTTCAGGACGTTCTGGAAGATACCGTGGGTGGCGGGGTGCGTCGGACCCAGGTTAAGGGTGGCGAGTTCGCCGTCCAGATTATCGAGGGATGAAAAATATGATTGGACTTGCATTGCAGCCTGGGTTAGTCAATTAATCTCGTTTCAAAGGATTGTCCATAATGACCATCACGGCCGAAGAAGCGATCATCCTTGTCGGTACGGGTTCCGTCTTCCAGCTTGTATTCTTTTCGCATGGGGAATACATCCAGATCGTCCACATTCAGAATACGGCGCAGATCAGGGTGCCCGGTGAATTCAATACCGAAGAAATCGTATTCCTGCCGCTCCATCCAGTTGGCGGCAGCCCACAGCGTTGTAGCTGTTGGCACGTGGGGATCATCTGAAGGAAAGAAAATTTTGACCCGGATACGGATATTCCTGATCCAGTTATGGAGGTGATAGACGACACCCAGTTCCTGCCCGGCATTATCCGGGTAGTGCATACCACAAAGACTGGTCAGGAAATTGAAGCTGAGTTGTTCGTCGTCGCGAAGCAACTGCAGCAGGTTCCACACCTGTTCGCGGGTGGTATGCATATTGATTATACCATCGAGTGCTGTTTCGTGAGCAGTGACAGCGCCGGGCATTTTTTGTTCGATTCGCTCGAGAATGTGTTCGTACATGGCTGGATTTCGATTGTATTAACCGCCGATCTGGTATTTGTCGAGCAGGTGCTGATACTCGGGAGAGTATCTGCGACGCATGGTTTCGTGTTTTACGAGCTCCTGAATTTTCAGGACGCCGTCAATGATCTGTTCGGGGCGTGGCGGACAGCCCGGTACATATACATCTACCGGGATCACCTTGTCTATGCCCTGAAGAACCGAGTAGGTATCGAAAATACCTCCCGAGCAGGCGCAGGCGCCCACAGAGAGCACCCATTTGGGTTCTGCCATCTGGGTATAGACCTGTTTCAGAATCGGACCCATTTTCTTGGAAATAGTACCCATCACCATCAGGAGGTCGGCCTGACGGGGAGAGAATGAAAGACGTTCCATACCGAAACGGGCCAGGTCGTAATTGGCGCCCATCGTCGCCATAAATTCGATACCACAGCAGGAAGTAGCGAAAGGAAGCGGCCAGATGGAATTAGCCCGTGCCAGACCGAGTACTTTTTCTACAGTAGTGAGCTGATAGCCCTCTCCCATGTAACCTTCCAGCACTTCTGCTTTACTGATCGTTGGTGCGCTCATAGATCTTTTTTGTTCTTTTAGCGGTTAAGGGATGGTTTACTTTACTTGTCCCATTCAAAAGCCCCTTTGCGGAGCACGTAATAGAATCCGACGAGGAATACGGCAACAAACATCAGAACGGCGAGAAAACCCTGCTGACCCATACCGTTGTCCTTGAAATACTGGAAATTGACAGCATAAGGGTAAAAGAAAATTACCTCTACATCAAACAGAACGAAGAGGATAGCTGTCATGAAGTACTTGATGGACACCGGAATACGGGCGTTACCCTGTACTTCAATACCGCACTCGAAATTCTCGTCTTTCTTCTTTCCGCTGCGACTGGGCCCCAGACGGGGAACTACAATTAACACGAGTGCTACGAAAGCAGCGGCTACGAGCCCCTGAATAAGAATGGGAATGTATTGTAATGGTTCCATCTGTTCCGATTTTGCTTTGTTATTTAACGAATCAAAGTCAAATGAGTTCGAAATTTCATCCGAGAATCCTGATCCTTTGCCAAAAGCGGCGCAAAGGTATCAAAAAGGGTTTCAATTTTGATATTAATAATGGGTGTTTAGACTGTTTATGTATAACAGTCAGTCGGCGAGTGGCATACACCTTTGTCCCATAAGGATATACCCCTCTCCGCTTTCGGGACAGAGGGCTTTCCCGTCCTCGAACGACAGTCGGTGCCCGAGTCTGCTCACCCACCCCGACTGGCGGGCAGGGATACCGGTAACCAGCGCATAATCTGGTACGTCTTTGGTGACTACCGCGCCCGCGCCCACGAGGCAGTAAGCCCCAAGCGTTGTACCGCACACGATGGTCGCGTTGGCTCCGATACTGGCGCCCCGCTTCACGAGTGTCTGCCGGAACTCCGACTTGCGCTCCACAAAACTTCTGGGATTGATGACATTGGTGAAAACCATGCTCGGACCGAGGAACACCTCGTCTTCACAAACAACACCAGTGTACAGGCTCACGTTATTCTGCACCTTGACACCCTTTCCGAGGGAAACACCGTTTGCTACAAACACATTCTGACCCAGTACACAGTTTTCGCCGAGCACTGCGCCGGATGATACATGACAGAAGTGCCAGATTCTGGTGCCCTCTCCTATTGAAGCTCCCTGGTCAACTACAGATGACGGATGTATATAGGACATGATTACTTGTCTTTTGACGGATTGACGAAACCGGAAAGTTTGACTTTCGTTTCATTCGGGTTTGTATTGGCAGTCACCGTGATAGTCTTGCTCTGGTTCTGCATTTTACCCTCTGTATTGAATTTGGCCTTTATTTCCCCGGTTCCTCCCGGCGGTATCGGATCTTCGGGCCACTCCGGGATCGTGCAGCCACAGGAAGAGCGCGCTTTGAAAATGGTCAGCGGTACCCTGCCTGTATTGGTAAACTTGAAGTTGTACTCCACAATGTCACCCTCATTTACTGTACCAAAGTCATATTCGGGCACTTCAAAAGTGAGTCGCGCCATCTGACTGGTATCGGAAGGAAATTCTGCACTTACCGGGTTGTGTACCATATCAGACACGGGTCCGCCGGTGGCTTCGTTCCTGTTACTGTCGCTCTGGCAGGAGAGCCACAAAAAAGAAAGCGTTACAAAGAAAAAAATACTGATTCGCATGGCGGTTTCACTGTTTTATATTTCTTTTGTTGCAAAGGTAGCGTTTGCCTTCAAGCGTTGGTAGAATGACATGAAAATTATCCGTACGGTTTACCTGATCGGTTTTATGGGTGCCGGCAAGTCGCATCACGGCAGACTGCTCGCCGGTGAATACGATATTCCTTTTCACGACCTCGATACGCTCATAGAGGAAGAATACGGCGCCACGATTACTGAACTGTTTACGCTTCGGGGTGAAGCAGGATTCAGAAAACTGGAGCGCGACACCCTGCTGCGCACTTCAGACCTGGGGCATTCCGTCATTGCCACCGGCGGAGGTACACCCTGTCATTTCGACAATATGGCATGGATGAATGAAAATGGCTGTACCATTTATATGGATGTTCCGGTAAACATACTGGCAGCAAGACTGAAAAAGGAACGGGAACTGAGGCCACTGCTGGCGGGAGTAAAAGAAGAAGATCTTGAACAGTTTATCGGGAAACTGCTGGAGCGCCGGATGGCATTTTACCGGCATGCTCATGGGACGGTACATTATGATGATGATGGAAACATGCACAACCGACTCATAATGGCTCTTCACGAACTGGGCGCAATCAGCCCGTCCTGATCCTGTTGAAGTTCACCCTCGTCGAGCATATACGCCAGTACCCGCGCCACCGTTTCCTGCCTTTTCATGGCAAATGACTCCAGAATCTGGGCAGCAGTGAGCGGTTCGTGGCGCAGCAAATCCCTTATTTTTCTGGAATAGGCGACAAACTCGTCGGTATCTGTTTCTTTTTTGTTACGCCCCGTGCATATATCACAGATACCACAGGGTTTGCTGTCCTGCTCCCCGAAATAAGCCAGCAGCAACTGACTTCGGCAGCGGCGCTCCTCGGCGTACCGGACAGCCTGTCTGACGCGCTCTTCAGCCCTTTCACGCCTGAACCTGAACTTCTTCACGTCTAACTGAAGATCCTCCGCATTCACGCGCTCGCGAGTGAAAACAATCTGCGGTTTGTCGCGCTGGGGCTCGTAATACAGCACCCCGGCAGTGTGGGCGGCCTCAAGCACCTTTCGCACCCGTTCGATATCTGTTTTGGCATATTGGGCCAGTGTGCCCTCGCTGATGTTAACCAGGTTATTCTGCAGACCCGGGTGCGCGCGCAGGAGCGCCTTGATAACGGTATCGGCCTGCGGATTGCGCAACTGATAGTCGTAAATGACCTCTCTGGACACCGTTACCTGCACCCGCGGGGGCGTGCCGGGCGCATCGGACAAGGAGATCCAGCCCTCCTGTTCGAGCAGGCGAAGCGCCGCATGTGTCTGGGCATGATCGAGTTTGTACTGACTGCAGAACAGACTGAAATCAAAATCGAAACTCTCCCCCACACCGGCGCCTGTGGCCAGCTGTGTCATACTGCCCAGTGCCTGATAAGTTCTCCTGACAACCTCGAGCGGAGGGAACGCAGCATTCAGAAACTGCCCGAGCGCCAGTCCGTCGCCAGCGCTGTACAACAGGGTGGAATACGATCGTTTGCCGTCGCGACCTCCCCTGCCGGCCTCCTGGAAATATGCTTCCAGTGAATCGGGAAGATAAAGATGTACTACCACGCGCACATCGGGCTTGTCAATACCCATTCCAAAGGCATTGGTACATACGATAATCCTGATTTTGCCCCCGATCCAGGCCTCCTGACGCGCATTTCTATCCTCGGTGGTCAGTCCGGCGTGATAAAAACCGGCGCTGATTCTGTTTTGGTGCAGGAACCCGGCAATCTCCTTTGTTTCCCCGCGGGTACGCACATACACTATACCGGAACCGGGTACATTTTTCAGGATGTCAAGGAGTTTGTCGCGTTTTTTATCCTCATAGAGCACCGAATAGGACAGGTTTTCCCGGAGAAAACTCTGCCGGAATACCTGTGGTGACGAGAACGCCAGCTTTTCCTGAATCTCACCCATCACTTCACCGGTAGCAGTGGCCGTGAGCGCTACAACGGGCACACCCGGAAGGATTTTCCTGATTTCTGCAATCTGAAGATAGGGCGGACGAAAATCGTAGCCCCACTGACTGATACAGTGAGCTTCGTCCACTGCCAGCAGACTGACATTCATGCGCCTGATCCGCTCGACGGCCATCTCCGTCTGCAGCCTTTCCGGGCTGAGGTAGAGCAATTTATACGCACCATTACAGGCATTTTCAAAAATGATATCCACCGTCCGGCGATTCATTCCGGCGTGAACGGCTGCCGCCGGTACGCCCCTCCTGTCCAGGTTGTGTACCTGGTCCTTCATCAGCGCGATGAGCGGAGAAATCACAATGGTTATTCCCTCACGACACAGAGCCGGCACCTGATAGCACAGCGACTTGCCGCCACCAGTGGGCAGCAGTGCGAGCGTATCTCTGCCGTCCAGTACCGACTGTATAATCTCTGACTGCAGCGGCCGGAAAGCAGGATAACCCCAGTATTTCTGCAGAATTTCGGCAGGAGACATGAAAGGGAAATGGCTGAGTACCGTAAACGATTAAATTTGCATAATTGGTGTAAAGTTATTAACTTTGAATATGCGTGAAGTATTTTAAAACAAATAATTTCACAAAAAACAGAATTCATCACAATTGCGCTACTTTTGCACCGCTGATACCCCGTCTGGCGAATAGCCGGTAAATTGCAGGGGGGCAGTGCCCCGAAGACCTTAAAAACAACAGCAAACATGCTTAAACGCCTGCATATACGCAATTACGCGCTCATAGACGAGATAGACATACACTTCTCCGAGCGACTGACCATCATCACCGGTGAAACCGGAGCCGGCAAATCCATCCTGCTGGGAGCGCTGGGACTGGTCATGGGCGAACGTGCCGACTCGAAGGTGTTCTATAATGATACAGAAAAGTGCGTGGTTGAGGCCACTTTTGATGTCAGCTCCTACGATCTGAAATCATTTTTTGACGAGCATGAACTCGATTACGACAGCGAAGTGTTCATCCGTCGCGAGGTGTCGCCTGCCGGCAAAAGCAGGGCGTTTGTAAATGACACCCCCGTCAATAATCAGGTTTTGCAGCGCCTCACCGAATCGCTGGTAGATCTGCATCAGCAGTTCGATACGCTGGATATACACAATGTCAATTTCCAGTTGCGTATGATTGATGCACTGGCCGACAATACCGTTCTGCTGAAAGAATACCAGTCGGGATACCGCCGGTATGCCGCCGACAGAAAAAAACTGGCTGAATACATCGGCCTGAGTGAGAGCGGTTCCAAAGAAATGGATTTTCTGCGCTTCCAGCTGGATGAATTGCAGCAGGCAGCGCTGACCGCCGGAGAGCAGGAGGCCATGGAAGGTGAACTGGCCAAACTGACGGGCGCAGAAGAGATTAAAGTGGCCTATGCCGCCGCCTTCAGTCACCTGATTGAGGGTGAGCAGAATGTGGTAGGTCAGCTGCAGTCAATAGCCCGGAGTTTTCAGAACACGCGCAAACTGTCTGCAGATCTGATGACACTGAGCGAGCGCTTCGAGGCGCTGATTGTTGATTTGCATGATATAGGCCGTGTGTGCGACCGGATTGCGGAAAAAACCGAACACGACCCGGAACGCATCATGGAACTGCAGGACAGACTGAATATTATCTACAAACTGCAGAAAAAGCACGGAGCCAGTTCTGTGGAGGAGTTACTTGAAATCCAGTCCCGACTGGCAGATCAGACCTCCGGCTACACAGACCTGGGTGAGGTAATTGCAAAACTGGAAAAAGAAATA
Organism: Bacteroidota bacterium; assembly: GCA_039804245.1. Taxonomy (GTDB): domain Bacteria; phylum Bacteroidota; class Bacteroidia; order Chitinophagales; family Saprospiraceae; genus M3007. Next base: position 8,966 of record JBDLWO010000262.1, on the reverse strand, counting down.
GCCGCACAGGAGATTTACCTGCGTGAAAAAGCATCTGTTCTGAGTACCCGCCGGATGAGTGTAACCGAAGGATTTGAGACTAAGGTACACGGTATGCTGGAGCAACTTTCCATGCCCCATGCGCGCCTGAAAGTGGAAATCAACGATACTGCACAACTCACGGCAACCGGTCTCGACGATGTACAATTCCTCTTCGCGAGCAATGTAGGATCCCGCTTCCTGCCAATCAAAGATGTGGCCTCCGGTGGTGAATTGTCGAGACTCACGCTCTGCACCAAAAGTCTGGTGGCCGACGCCATTCCCCTCCCCACCCTCATCTTCGACGAGATTGACACAGGTATCAGCGGAGATGTCTCCCTCAAAATGGGACATATTCTGAAAGAGCTCAGCGAGCGGCATCAGGTGGTGAGTATTACCCATACCCCACAAATAGCCTCCCGGGCAGATGCTCATTACTTCGTTTACAAAACAGTGGATGGAAATCGCACCATCACCAGAATCAGGTTGCTTAACCACGACGAAAGAATCCGCTCTATCGCCGTCATGCTCAGCGGCAATCCGCCCAGTGATTCAGCCCTCGCTACTGCCCGCGAGCTGCTGAACTGATCCGCATCATATCATTTTCTAACCTGCGTCATTTTCGGGGCATCAGAAAGCCTGCACCTTTGTTTCGTCTTCAAAAACAATGAAACTAAAGTTGTTCACCTTAAATGATGTAGCCATGTCACTTGTTAAAAGAAATACGGAGGGTGGGTGGTTTCCTGCTTTCCCGGGTTGGATGGATGATTTCTTTTCCGACAATGATTTCAAAGGCTTGGGAAAAATGACTGTTCCCGCTGTGAACGTGTCCGAATCCAGGGATGCCTTTAAACTCAGTCTGGCAGCTCCAGGTTTCAAAAAGGAAGATTTTAAAGTGGAAGTCAGAGAAGGAGTTCTCACTATTTCTGCTGAAGACAGGCAGGAACGCGAGGACAAGGGAGAGAAGTACACGCGCAGGGAATACACATGCAGCAGTTTCTCCAGATCATTTACCCTGCCTGAAGGAGTCCTTGGCGGCGACATCGTCGCAAGCTACCAGGATGGCGAGTTGAAGATTACACTGCCCAAAAAAGTAAGAGAAGAAAAGCCCGCCATGCAGATTGCGGTCAAATGAGCGCAATAATGTAGTGCGGAAAGAGATTGAGGAGAGTAATGCTGTTTTGTCAACAGGCCATCTCTGCGGAGGTGGCCTGTTTTTTTGTCACAAAAATGGGGCCCGGTGTGCGAAACACCGGGCCCCATTTCTCTCAATTCATATTTTCTCAACTCAAATTTTCAACTCGAACTCGGCACGGCGGTTTTGCTTGCGGCCGGCGGATTTCTTGTTGTCGGAAGCCGGCTTGGTTTCGCCGAAACCTTCCTGTTTGATCCGGGAAGCATCAATGCCTTTACCAGCGAGGTAATCTGCACAGCTCTTTGCACGGCGCTCGGAGAGTTTCTGATTGTAGGATGCGCTGCCTGTGTTATCAGCATGGCCACCTATAGAAACACTGTATTTGGCGTATTTGGCCAAAGCCGCTGCTACTTCATCGAGTATGGCAGCCCCCTCCTTTGAAATCTTGCTGCTTTCAGACTCAAACAGTACTGTGCGTGAGGTGAAAGGTGGTTTTTCCTCAGGACAGCCCTGGAGGGATGCTACACCCGGCACATCGGGACAACGGTCGTCATTGTCATAAACAGTATCGCCATCCGTGTCGGGACAGCCTTTGTGCATGGAATCTCCTTTCTTGTCGGGGCATGCATCATCTTTGTCAGCTACACCGTCGGAATCGCGGTCAGGGCAACCCATCGTTGATCTGGGCCCCTTCTCCGTCGGGCACTTGTCTTCGCTGTCAATGATGCTGTCGCCGTCTTTATCCGGGCAACCGTTGGTGGAGGCCGGTCCAGGCTCTGTAGGGCACTTGTCGGAGGCATCAGTGATACCATCATTATCTGTATCGGGGCAACCTTTCAGTGCAGCGAGGCCCTTCACGTCCGGACAGTCATCTTCTGCATCGGTAATCATATCGCCATCCTTGTCAGGGCAGCCATTCAGTTCGGCAATACCCGGAACATCAGGGCAATTGTCAGCCGTGTCAGTGATACCATCACCATCGCGGTCAGGGCAACCCATCAGGGCAGCCACGCCAGGCACATCGGGACACTTGTCATCTGTATCCTTGATGCCGTCTTTGTCGCGATCCAGCTCGTTGAACATGAAAACAAGACCGCCGCCGTGATGCCAGCCTGCGCGGTTTTCAATAGAGAACCTGAACTGGGATTGCAGGTTCAGATAAACATTGGGCAGGAGCATAATATTCAGACCAGCACCCACAGGTACATTGAGGTCGAAAGCTTCCTGATCAAAATCCCAGGTAGAACCCACTCCAAGGTGGATAGTCGGGTTAATCAGATTTCCGTGTTTGAAAAAGCGATTTTCAAACAACAGGTCGAGGTTGCCCAGAAAAAGATTGCGATCGCTCTGAGGCTGATAGCCTACTCCAAATTTGGCAGGAATGACCAACCAGGTACGGTTGGACAAATTACGGCTATACGCAAGCTCGAGTCCACGACCATTCAGATCGGAGAACACATCTGTCCAGTTCTCAAACGCTGGCTGCGGCGTGGTGTAGTTGTACCAGTTTTGTCTGATAGTCAGTGCTTCTGTTGGCTGTGCCAATACATCAGACTGAACCAGCAGAGTGACCATGAACAGGCAAAAAATTGTAATCAGCTGCTTCATGTAAAAAGTTGATGGTTGGTTAAAAAGATATATCAGCGCCAAATGTATGTATTAAACGCATAAATAAGTACATATATACTATCAAAGTTGATCAGACAAACATATTTATTCCGAAAAACAACACGAGGTATATCCAGAGCGCATCGAGAAAATGCCAATATATAGTCAGAAGACGCAGTTTGAGTCGCTTTTCGGGGTCAGAAAAATAAACGAGCACTGTCACCGGATCAATCATATTTTTTTTCGCTGTCCGGTAAAACAGGTACAGAAATGGCAGTCCCACCAGTACGTGCGCGAGGTGCGTGAATGAAATTACGTACAGAAATGCCGTGGTAGTGGAGCTGCTCAGCAGTATGTTGTCGTTCAGAAGCAACCACCAGGCTACACACTGCGAAAATGTAAAAATCAGCGACAGCTGCATGGTACGAAGCAGATAATGCTGATATCTCAGGGTCTGATCTTCAACGTAAGCCTTGCGGGCCAGCATCATGGTACGGCTGCTGCCGAGCAGTATCACCGTATTGAATGCAAACAGCAGGGGCAGTTTTACAGGCGGCACGTCGTTGGTTACCCTGATATAAATATAGGATATTGTGAGTGCGAGGAACAGAAAACTCAGTCCTGCCAGCAGCAGAAAGAGCATTATATTTTTCGGGTGGAACAGAAATTCGTTCTTGTTTTCCATTGTCTTGCGTCAGTACGCCATTAAGATGATTGACAGAGCGGCCAGTACCACACCTGCCTGGTTGATCCGGGAGAGATGTTCACGGAAAATGAGCACGGCGCCGATGGCTGTTGCCACAATGATGCCCACATTATTGACCGGAAAAACAACCGAGCCTCCCAGTCCGTCGGCCAATGCCCACAACATGAAAAGCATGGACCCGTAATTGGGGATGCCGAGGGCAACTCCCCCGAGCAGGTTTTTCCAGGCAAATACCATTTTTCCGGTAACCCAGCCACGGGCTGCGAAAAGCAGACCGATCAGACCGGCGGTGCCGAACACTGTTACAATAAAGTCGGGTTTGCTCATGTCGGCCAGCTGACTGTACTGCACCCTGAGGAAAACGACTTCAATAACACCGGCCAACACCCACGTAATCAAAGGTATCCACCATAAACCCGTCTTGTGCCCTTCTTGTTCACCATCGCGCCTGCGGAACGGAAAATTAACCAGCACAATGGCGCAGAGTGCCAGGAAAAAACCAGTAACCTTGCCAATACCCGCCATCTCGCCACAGGCAAAAACAGCAAAGGGTACCGAAGCAAGAATGGACATCTTCTGCATCACCTGACTCACCGTCACACCAAAATAGCGTACGGTCAGTGCGGAGGTGTAAAATCCTGAAATGAAAACCAGGCCAAGGAATGTAGCGTACGGGAACCATGGCATACTGAAAGTTTCCATTTCAACGGGGAAATGACCCAGATGTACCCAGCCACATGCCAGACAGGTGAAATAATTGAAAACAATAGCCTGGAAAGTATCCACCTCGTAGCGCAAAAAGAGCTTGAATATGAAGCCAAGCAGGACAGAACACACAATTGCTATGAACAAAAATGACATTGTTTCGTATTTTTGGGCGACAAGATAGGTTCCGGCCCGATTTTAGCGCGCAGTTTCCGGAACTTGTTTTCATTCTGATTCAACCAAACCGATTGATATGCTGCAAAAGTCATCCCTTTTTGCCGTTGTTGCCATGGCAATGCTGGCAGTTGCCTGCAGCCCTCGCCCCGGGTTTTACCACAACAGGCTCGAAGATAAAAGTATGCCCAATGAGATGTTTGCGCTGGAACGATCCTATCCCGATACTTTTTTCGACTGGAAAGGCTGGAGACGTGTACTGCGTGAAATAAGGGCTGAAGCCACCAGCCAGGCGCACGCGCGCATACCGGGCTGCGGGAATAACAGCGTGGAATGGACTATGCAGGGCCCTTCCAATGTAGCCGGCCGCTGTAACGCACTGGCCGCCAAACCCGACGACGAAAATGTGGTGCTCGCAGGCTTCTCCACCGGTGGAATTTTCAAGACTGTGGACGGTGCAGCCAACTGGTACCCGGTCTTCGATGACAATATTGAACTGTCTGTCGGTGATATCACTTTTGATCCGTCCAACCCCAATATCGTTTATGCCGGTACCGGCGATCCCAATGTTCCCTCCGTTGCCTATAACGGAAATGGTGTCTATAAAAGCACCGACGCCGGCGAATCGTGGAGCTATCTCGGTTTGGCCGACAAGGGTATTATTTCCAAAGTGGTGGTCAATCCGGCCAACCCGCAGCAGATATTGGTGGCTGCTATGGGCAATCCTTATGTGCGGGATAACGAAAGGGGTATTTTCAGAAGCAATAACGGAGGAGCTACCTGGGAGAAGGTGCTGTTCGTGAACAACCAGGCAGGTGCGAGCGACCTGGTCATGTCGCCCGCCAACCCCAATATTCTGTACGCATCTTTCTGGGACAGAATCAGAAACAACAAGGAATCTGTCATCTTCGGGCCAAATGCCAAAATTTACAAGTCGTCTGATGGCGGCAGCACATGGACGCAACTCACCAGCGGCCTGCCAACAGGCACGCTCGGCAGAACAGGTCTCGCAGTTTCACAGACAAATCCGGACAAACTGTACGTGCTGTACATTGACTCGCTGTCAACTCCGCACAGCATGCACAAAACCACTGACGGCGGAACTTCATTCACACCGGTCAATATCACTTCGCTGGAAGATGCATGCGGTAATTTCGGCTGGTACTTCGGAAAAATTCGCCTGAACCCGCTCAATGATGAAGATGTTTACTTCCTCGCCATTCTGATCTGGCGCAAACAACCCGGAAGCAACAGCTGGATGTCAGCTGCCGGAGGCCATGCCGATTCCCACGACCTGATATTTACCCCCTCCGGAAGAAGATACTGGGCAAATGACGGGGGCGTTTACCGGAATAACCCCGGACAAATGATCTGGAACAAAAGTAAAAACCTGCCCACCACCCAGATTTATCAGGTGTCGATCAACCCGCATGAACCCAGTCTGTACTGGATTGGAACTCAGGACAACGGCATACAGAAAGGTACCGGCGGCAGCCAGATCAATAACTGGGTATCCATTTTCGCAGCCGACGGATTCAAATGCGCCTTCGATCCTTCCGACCCACAGAAATACTGGATAGAAATTCAAAACGGAACAGTGCACCAGACTACCGATGGAGGTGTTACCTGGAATTTCGGCACTCCCTGCCTCGGTACCAACGACCGCTGCAACTGGGATACGCCCCTTTTCATGAGTAAACACAACTCGGGCCGGATGTTTGCCGGCACCTTCAGGGCATACGTATCAGAAGGCTCCGGATGGGCGCCCATCTCCGGCGACCTGACCGACGGAATCATCTACGGCCCGCGCTTTCATACGGTATCCTGTATCAGTGAATCGCCACTCGTAGCCGAAAAACTGCTGGCAGGCACAACCGATGGAAATGTGTGGCGCAGAGACCCCGCCGGAACCTGGGTGCAAATCACCGGAAACCTGCCCGAAAGATATGTCACATCCGTTGAGTACTCCCCCACCCTGTCAAACAGAATATTCGTCACACACTCCGGATTCAGAGACAATGAGAAAATCCCGCGCGTGCACAGATCCGACGATAACGGCGCGACCTGGGTTAACATCTCCGGAAATCTTCCGCAGGTGCCGGTCAACGACATCTTCATCATCCCGGGACATGCAGATACATTGCTCATTGCAGGAACCGACGGTGGCGTGTATTACTCGCGCAACAGCGGCCAGAAGTGGAGCCCCCTGGGATCCAACTTCCCTTCTGTACCGGTTTTTGACCTCGATATTCACCCTTTCAGAAATGAACTGGTGGCAGCCACCTATGCCCGCGGAATATGGACTATGCCGCTCGATTCCATTCTGGCTCACCAGCCTCCGGTAACTGTCAGCCTGGCTGGCACCATTCAAACAGAAACAGCTGACGGGGTCAGCAATGTGAAAATCGGAAATGTTTTTTCTCAAAGTGCTGGCCAGTACGTAATGAATGATTTGCCGGGCTGCGACTCTGTGACCGTAAAACCGTACCGGAATGATAACCCCCTGAACGGACTGACTACTTTCGATCTGGTCCTGATCAGCAAACACATACTCGGCATTGAACCTCTGGGGTCGCCCTATAAACTCATCGCAGCCGATGCAAACAAATCGGGCAGTGTCACCACAGCCGATATCATCGCTTTCAGAAAACTGATTCTGGGTATTGACACCACGTTAGCCAATAATACCTCCTGGCGGTTTATAGATCAATCTTATGTGTTTCCAAACCAGTTCAATCCATTCAGCCCACCACCTCCTGAGTCGAAAACTGTGCAAACTGGCGCCGATAATATCAGTGATGTCAACTTCAAAGCTGTCAAGATAGGCGATGTAAATGGCACGGCTGCACCCAATGCCCGAGCTGGCGGTGAGCGCAGTACAGGGGTTTACTCCCTCAATATATCAAATCAAACCGTACAACAGGGTGAAATATTTGAGCTGGTGGTCGGGAATACACAGCAAGTTGTTGCCGCTGCCCAGTTCACCCTGCTGTTTGATAACGAAGCCGCAACGCTGGAAAGAGTGGAGTCGCTCCATTCCTCGTTCAATGAAGAAACAAATGCACATATCAAAGCGGATCAGGGTCTTATCTCCTTCGCATTTGAACCCGAAAATTCGGGACCATGGTTCAAACTCGTATTCAGGGCCCGAAAAAACACACAGCTCGGAGAGATACTGAAAACTGCTGATTCGCCCACCCGAAGTATGGTATTCAACAGTGAAGGCAATGCTTTTGATCTGTCGCTGTGGAGTGAAAACACCACCGGTATCTCATTCAGTCCCAACCCGGCAGGACAGGAGGGAATATGGTGCACACTGAGCAATTCGGATATCAGGGAATCCATCCTGATTGTTGACAGCAACGGCACGCCCGTTCACAAATTTGAAATTGAACCCGGTAACAGCATCAGACTGGAACCGTCTCTGTTCAGATACCCGGGTGTATATTTCTGGTCTGCCCGAAATTCGGGGAAAACAGGCAGTTTTGCCATAATACCCTGATTCGCATGGAGCTGAATCAGGATATGTTTGTAAAAATCCGTTACTTTTGTGACGATAATGGCAGTTCTCCGCCGTTATCCGTCCATAAAAATACGTTACTGCCATGAAAAAGATTATGTCAATTGTTTTTCTGCCGGCTATGTTGTCTGTATTGACCTCATTCAACATGACTGAAAAACCCGAATACGGGAAAGCAGCCTGTTACTCAGACGATTTTCAAGGCAAAGCAACAGACAGTGGCGAACGTTACGACAAAAATCAACTCACCTGCGCTCATAAATCCCTGCCCTTTGGCACCCGCGTAAGGATCAGCCGGGTGGACAATGGCAAGTATGTGGAGGTGAGGGTGAACGACCGCGGCCCCTTCATCGAAGGATATATCGTTGACCTCTCCCGCCGCGCTGCAGCAACCATAGGATTGATTCAGGAGGGTCAGACACGCGTCAAACTGGAAATAATTGGCTCCGGGGGTATGCCAAAATTGGGTACTGAACAGAATATTAAAACCATACCGGCCCCCGAGCCAGTCAGGGAACCCGTCAGACAACGCGAAACGCCGGGAAGCAAGGGCTACCCGTCCGGTACAGGAGATCAGTATGAAGACCGCTACGACAACCGAATTCCCGAAACTGCCCGTCAGGAAGATGTCACCAGTGAACTCTTCGAAATCAACACTACCCAACCTCAAAAATACGGATTCTGCCTCCAGGTAGGCGCTTTTTCTGATGCCAGCAACGTGCTGCCGCTGGTGAAAAAACTGCAGTCCGATTTCCCCGGCAACCCGCTTGTTTACTCCATAAAAGACAATGTGGCCAAAACCTCTGTGAGCAAAGTGCTCATTGGCCCCTTCGATAAACGCACAGATGCTATCGCCATGCAGAAAACGGCCCTGAAGAAGGGCTACAAGACTATAGTGGTCAATCTGGAGGATTTTTGAGATAAATTGCTTACTTTTGCATGAGGCCCTCCTCGCAGGATGGTCGTAGTGTAGTGTAACTGGTATTTCTTCCATAGGCAGAGCATCAGTAGTTGCACTTCAACTCAATCGCCGCGGACTTGTCAATATACGCCGCTTACTGCTGGAAGCGGGAGAGCACCCTCCGGTATCTGTACCAGAA
>JBDLWO010000261.1:0-2888 GCA_039804245.1 Bacteroidota bacterium | reverse complement strand
TGTCTTCGAGTGAATGAAAAGTAATAACGGCGAGCCTGCCTCCCGGCGCCAGCATTTCATAAGCCCCTTCCAGCATACTCTTCAACGCCCCAAGTTCATCGTTCACCTCCATCCTGAGCGCCTGAAAAACCTGCGACATATATCGCATCCGGTCGCCCATGAAATATTTCTCACAAAGGGCAGCCAGCTCTCCGGTTGTTTTGAAAGGCTGAGCCTCCCGGTGCCTGACTACCGCTTCTGCCAGCGTTCTGGAATTTCTCACCTCACCCAGCTCGCTGAATATCCGTTGCAACTCCTGTGCACTCCGGCTGTTGAGAATATCAGCGGCGGTTTCTCCCTCCCTGACGTCCATTCGCATATCGAGTGCCGCATCAAACCGGTAGGAAAACCCGCGTTCGGCACTGTCGAGCTGGTGGCTGCTTACTCCAAGATCGGCCAGAATACCACTGACCGTGCCGGGTCTGACACCTTCCGCGCGCAACATGCGCCTGATTTCCCTGAAATTAGCGTGGATGATGGTGAAATTCGGAGCATCATTGAAAGAGCCGGTATTGCTCAATGCATCTGCATCCTGATCAAAAGCGTAAAGATGACCGCTGCCCTTCAGATGCTCCAGGATTAAAGCAGAGTGACCTCCTCCTCCAAACGTGACATCTGCGAATATACCGCCGGGGGTTACCTGCAGCCATTCAACAGATTCATTCAGCAGTACACTTATGTGGTACATAAGAGGGGGTTTAACACTGTATTTATATCAATTACTCAGAATTCCGTGAAATCCATATCCCCTACCCCGTCTGCACCACCACCCATTACCACATTGGCCAGGTCGGCGAAGTTGTCAGATTCTATCGAGGCAACGCTGGCGTACAGCTCCGGCGACCATATCTCTACCCGGTCATCCATGGCTACCAGTACTGCCTCCTTGCCAATCTGCGCATAATCCATGGAGGGCTTCTGCAACAGAATCCTGTCGGCACTGTCGGTTGTCACCGGATAGGCTCCGAGATAAAAAGAGCGGATGAACGCGCGGTTCGTTTGATTAAAACGGTTAAGACGGCTCAGTTTCTCGGCAATCGCATCCCAAACCGATTTGGGATAAAGTGTCATACACTTCTCAAATCCCCGGTTGATTACAAACTCGTATCCCTCGCCATCGGGCTTTTCACCCAACTGACGCAGCAGCGCGGTCGGAACGCGCAAGCGCCCCTTCTCATCAAGGGCAACCGTATATTCTCCGATCAACTGCATAAAGGACTTATTATCAGGTGTGTTTACTGGTAATCTGTATGCAAAATGAAATTTGCGAACTACCATTCACCGCCACAAATGTAGTAATATTTCCCACTTTTTACCATATTTCTCCACTCTTTGCCAAAATTATTTTTTCATACAAAAATGTTTTTTTCTTAAATAATTGATTTTCAATATTATTGCGAAAATGCAGTTTTATATTTAAAATTTATTGTTTTATTTTATTTTTTTAAACAATTCTGCAGGTTATTAATTCACGGTTGATTAACACCACAAATGACCTGAAAATTCCGTATTATATAATCTGAAAATAAAAAGAACTTGTCTGGTGGTAAAAAGTGGTAACAGGCGTTTTGCCGGTACTGGCAGGTAGAACCGAAAACTCCCGGGAGTCATGACTCTCAGGCATCATCCGACAAAACACTATTTTACACCCTCAGAAATGTAATACTCTTTATTATATTTGCGCATGTTTGTAAATTCAGAAATTTTCCACTTTCCTCAATGAGAAATCTGCTGCGCTGCCTGTACTGTCTTCTTCTTGTCACCAGCCTCTCCTGGATGGGCTGCCGCACCGGCTGGGCTGGTCCCGACCTTGAAGTAATTTGGCGACTGGAAGAAAACGTCACAATCGGAGACAAAACCTCCCACACAGCCGTATTCCATGTCATCAACCGGGGCCGTTTTGCGCTGAATGGCAATTCCTGGAATATGTACTGGAACCAGGCGCCGCGACTGGTAACATCATCCGAAGGCCCGGCCCGCGTTCAGAATATCAACGGCGATTTCTATCGCATGACTCCCGCTGATGACCTGGTACTGTCGCCCGGCGATACCGCGGTGATCCGCTACACATCCGACGACTTCATCATCAAGGTGTCTGATGCACCGCTCGGACTGTACATTACCTTCACAGACAACGGGGTGGAGAGAACCAGGCCGGTAACGAAGTACAAGGTACTCCCCTTTGAATCGGAAGGCCAATACACCCGTAATCCGCGCGATGAGGAACCATACCCTGATCCGGTATTTCTTTTCAAACAAAATGAACGACTGAGCAGTCTGTCTGAAAATGAGTTGTTCCCGTGCATACCTGCACCCGCCTCATGGACATACAACAACGGTCAATTTAACCTCGGTAATTGCCCCGTTGTACAGGTTTCACCTGAAACCGGAGGCATCGGGCAATACCTTTGCAGTGAGCTCGGAAAGCAGTTTGGTCTGAAGGCGGGCATTACAGAAAGCGCGGCTGTCCGGCTGAGAATTGTACCCGATCAGGATGCTCCGGAAGGCTACAATCTGTCTGTGTCGGGCGACAGCATTGTAATTACCGGAAATGATGAAAAGGGTGCTTTTTATGGCGTACAATCGCTGCTTTCTCTCATAAAAAAAGATGCCGGCGGCCATTATGTGGTTCCTGCCATCTCGGTTACTGACAAGCCGGCCTTCGCCTACCGCGGCCTCCACCTTGACGTGTGCAGAAATTTCCAGTCGAAGGAAACCGTTATGCGCCTGCTCGACATGATGGCCCGGTACAAACTCAACAAACTGCTTTTCAACCTGACAGAAGATGAAGGGTGGCGCCTCGAGATTAACGGTTTGCCCGAACTGACAGAAGTGGGCGGCCGGCGCGG
>JBDLWO010000260.1:0-9033 GCA_039804245.1 Bacteroidota bacterium | reverse complement strand
TTTTGATTGGTATCTATCCCAATCCTGCATCCGGCCTGCTGACGATTCGCGGAATTCCGGATGGAGTGTGCACTTATACAATTGGACGTGCCGATGGCGGGATACTGCAAACAGGAATCGGGGTGGCCATTGGAGGAGAAGCGCAGATTACAATTCAGTGCGAAACTCCGGGCGCCTGTATACTCACACTGTACAGCCGTACAGGAAAAGCCCTGGGTGTATTGCCTTTTGTACGGATGTGACTTTGGCTGATTAATACCCCGGAAACTTCACAAAAATGACAGATTTCGATTCAGACTCAAGTACCGGTTTTTTGAAATATACATACGTGGAAATACCATTCATCTGAATGAACAGGCCCTTGTCAGGCAGGTTGGAGTCGTTGATTTTGGTAAAAATCGTTTCATCGAGCCGCCGGTCTGACAGTGCACGCGCGTCTGCGCGCATGATCGTGTAAAAAGAGGTGCTCACCTCGTAACTGTAGCCAATAGCACTGAATCCGGGCCCAGCACCGGGGCCAGCGCCCGGGATTGGCCCACCACCGCCGTAATTCTCCTGCGCAAAACCGCCCAGACCAATCAACAGTTCCCCCTGACTTTTCTTTACGTAAACAAAAGGAGACAGAGGCCCCATTCTGCGAATCAGCTTGTCGGCTGTTTTTATTTTACGGTTTGTCAGAAACCCGGGAAAATTCACCTGGCTCCTGAGCAGGGTCAGGGTATCTTCCCCGGAAATGGATTTATCAAAAAGTGTGGTGCCATCCGTCAGGTCACTCACCTTCAGACCGAACCTTGACTGATCGTAATACACCTGAAAAAGCTTGTTCTCATAGATATAACCGCCACCGCTGTCCTGATTATACTCCCCCAGACTGGGATGCGGCACTTCTTTATAACTGACACTGTCACTGGCCAGATCTATAATGGCCATTTTGAAAACGGGCTTATTGCTGGAAAAAACATTCGGATTTTTATCCTGTACCAGATATATCTTCCCATGATCGGCAAAGATTTTATCAGGATTAATTGCCTTGTCTGGCCAGACATCGGCATCTTTCCTGACGAGCAGTGGATCATAGCGTTTCGCGGCGAAATACTCCGGTAATCCGGCGAAAGTGCTGCGTTCCAGTCCCTGACCAGAGAGGGTATATACATGCAGCTTACATTCCTTCTTACTGATCCTCTCCCGCGACAGAATCAGTGCCTTCCCTTCCATTTCCACACCACCAATCACTTCCTCTTCTTCAGGAATGGTATGGATCAGGCGAAGTCTGCTCTTCAGTGAACTCCTGTCGGTTGTAATTTCATAAATATTTACCGATTCTCCCCTGAGATAGACACGATATCCTTCTGAGTCGTATCCGGAACACAGACGTTCAAACGACTTGTCGCCGCCTGTAACAGGTAGTTCCTGTACGGGGAGCAGTTGGGACACCTGTCCCTGAGCATCCAATTGCGCAATCTGACACAGAAAATTCCCGGATACCCTGCGATCACCATAAAGAAAAACACAATGTCCGCTTTTACCATCCGGAAAAACAACCGGAAGTCTGATGTCTTTCTGGATTTCCGGAATGATTATCTGTGCTGCAAGGGCAATGGATGAGATAGATAGCAGAAGAGAAAGTAGCAATTTCATACCTGAGCATAAAAAAAAGTTCCGGGCTACTGCAGAACAGTGGCCCGGAACAAGGTACAAATACCGGAAAAAATCAAGCCTGCTCTTCAGACTTTTCTTCTGCGGCAGGAACGTCAGCGGCTGATTCTTCGGCCACAGGCGCATCTGCGACTGCCTCCGCGGTTTCAACTGCTTCCTCCACAACCGGAAGAGCAACTGCTGTTTCTTCAGCTGCAACTGCAGTGGAAGATTTGCGACCACCACGGCGGGTACGCTTGGCGCGTTTTTCCTTGCCGGCGTTTGGCTGGTATGTTTCATTGAAGTCAACAAACTCGATCATCGCTGTCTCGGCGCCATCACCGCGACGGAAACCCATCTTGATTACGCGCACGTAGCCACCGGGACGATCACCCACTTTTTCTGCGATCGGGCCGAAAAGTTCAGTAACCGCATCCTTGTTCGTCAGGTAAGAGAAAACAATACGACGCTGGTGCGTGGTGTTTTCCTTGGCCTTCGTTACTAATGGCTCGATGTAAAGGCGAAGTGCCTTGGCTTTGGCCAGCGTAGTAACGATACGCTTGTGTTCGATGAGTGCGATAGCCAGGTTGGCCAAAAGGGCGCGGCGGTGTGAAGCCGTACGTCCGAGATTGTTGATTTTATCTCCGTGTCTCATGTAAGAAAGACCTGTATTGCAGGTGGTAGCACCGGGGCAGCCAAAAGCGCTCGACAGTTACCACACTTGGTGAAAAAATGAATTATTCTTCTTCGAGTTTGTACTTGGCAAGATCCATTCCGAAGGTAAGATTTTTCTCCTGGAGGAGTTCTTCGATCTCCACGAGTGATTTCTTGCCGAAGTTACGGAACTTGAGGAGTTCATGCGTATCGTAGCGCACCAATTCTGCCAGTGTATTGATTTTGGCAGCCTTGAGGCAGTTGTAAGCACGCACACTGAGGTCAAGATCTTCCAGGGAAGTCTTGAGCAATTTGCGCATGTGGAGGATATGTTCATCCACCACATTTTCCTCGCGATTGGTTGGCGTATCGAATGTGATATTCTCGTCTGTGATCAGCATGAGATGCTGAATCAGGATTCGGCTTGCCTCACGGATGGCATCTTCCGGATGGATAGTGCCATCTGTCTTGATATCAATAACAAGACGCTCGTAGTCAGTGCGCTGTCCTACACGGGTGTTATCCACCTTGTAAGAGACGTTTTTGATAGGCGTATAAATAGCGTCGATTGGAATAACACCGATGGCGACATCTTTGGGGGCGCCGTCATCAGCAGGCTGATAGCCACGACCTTTAGTGACCGTGAATTCCATTTCGAGTGTTACAGAAGGTTCCATACGGCAGATCAGAAGTTCCGGGTTCATCACTTTGAACACGTTAGTGAACTCTTCGATCTGGCCGGCGCGGAATTCCTCGCGGCCACTTATAGTCAGATAAATCTTTTCAGCTGCGCCTTTTTCGTCCTGGATAACAGGCTTTATACGGACCTGTTTGAGATTGAGAACGATATCCACCACGTCTTCGACCACGCCGCGGATCGTCGCAAACTCATGGTCAACACCGCCGATTCGCACAGCGCTGATGGCATAACCTTCGAGAGAGGAGAGGAGGACGCGGCGAAGCGAGTTACCCACTGTCTGACCGAAACCCGGCTCCAGTGGTTTGAACTCGAAAGTGCCCTCGAAATCGGTTGCTTTTTGCAACAGGATCTTGTCGGGCTTTTGGAAATTGAGAATGCTCATATTGAACGCTCCGAGAGTGATTGGGTGGTAAAGAACAAATTTGTTTTCAGGCAGGGCACGAATGGAACTGCAGATGGTTCCGGCATATTATGCGAAAAGGGTTGGCGCTCAGAAGAACGCCAACCATATTCGCTTCAGCATTTATTACTTGGAGTACAACTCGACAATGAGCTGCTCGTTGATTTTTTCAGGGATCTGATCGCGTTGTGGGTAAGCGAGGAAAACACCCTTCATCTGATCGGGGTTCCACTCGATCCAGCCAAACTGACGAACATTGCTTGTTTTCGCACCTACATTGGAAGTGATGATTTCCAAGGCTTTGGAGCGACCGCGAACGGCTACAACGTCACCGGGCTTCAGTGTATAGGATGGGATATTGACCACCTGTCCGTTCACCGTTACGTGGCGGTGACCAACGAGCTGGCGGGCTCCTCTGCGAGTATTGGCGATACCCATGCGATATACGGTATTATCAAGGCGGGCTTCAAGCAACTGGAGAAGCACCTCGCCTGTTACACCGTGGCGGCGGGTAGCACTCTGGAAAGTTTTACGGAACTGACGTTCCAGCACCCCGTAGGTGTACTTGGCTTTCTGCTTTTCAGACAACTGCTGAGCGTAGTTGGAAGCCTGCTTCTTCTTACGAGTCAGTCCGTGTTGTCCGGGAGGATACTTCCTGCGCTCAAAAGCTTTATCGAAACCAAAGATTGGTTCGCCGAATGTACGGGCTTTTTTGGTAGTTGGACCAGTATAACGAGCCATTATGTTGAATGTGCTATTTTAAACCTTGAATGAAGAGATGGCATTAGACGCGACGACGCTTGGGCGGACGGCATCCGTTGTGTGGCATCGGCGTAACGTCCTTGATCAGAAGCACTTTGATACCAGACTGATCTACTGCACGAATAGCAGCTTCACGACCGGAACCGGGGCCTTTGACGAACACCTCGACGGAACGCAGACCTGCATCGTAAGCGGTTTTGGCCGCATCATTGGCAGCAACCTGTGCAGCATAAGGCGTGTTCTTTTTGGAACCGCGGAAACCAGCTTTACCTGCAGAAGCCCAGGAGATTACCTCCCCCTGCTTGTTTGTGATAGAGATGATAAGGTTATTGAAAGTAGCCTGGATGAAAACAAGACCCTCCGGCGATACCTTCACTTTGCGCTTGACAACCTTTTTGGATGCTCCTTTTGCCATTTTTTTGTTGCATTGTGAGCCGACAATTTCAGCCGGCCCTTGGCTTTTTATGAAAAGATAACTACCGCCAGGCGGCAGTTACCCATTATTACTTGGTTACTTTTTTCTTGTTGGCAACCGTCTTACGCTTGCCCTTGCGTGTGCGGGCATTTGTACGGGTACGCTGACCGCGGAGGGGGAGCCCCTTTCGGTGGCGCAAACCACGGTAACAACCAACATCCATCAGACGCTTGATGTTCAACTGAACCTCAGAGCGCAGCTGACCCTCCGTTTTGTAGTCGTCGGCAATGATGCGGGATATCGCCTTGATATTCTCATCATTCCAGTTCTCGACCTTGGTATTCTCGTCAATTCCGGCTTTTTCCAGAATAGCTGACGCAGTCGAAGGACCTATACCGTAAATGTAGGTCAGGCCAATAACCCCTCTTTTCTGACGGGGAAGATCAACTCCAGCAATACGTGCCATATATTGTGTTGATTTGTGTATTCAAAAATGTTGACGTCGAAGCCGACGGCCACAGAGGGTTACCCCTGCCGCTGTTTGAACTTCGGGTTCTTTTTGTTGATGACGTACAGTTTGCCTTTACGGCGAACGATCTTGCAGTCCGCAGAACGCTTCTTGATGGACGGTCTGACTTTCATATCCTCAGTCGTTTTTCAAATTGTCGTTTTAAACTTACTTGTATCGGTAAATGATGCGCCCACGGGTCAAATCGTAGGGTGACATCTCTACAGATACCTTGTCACCCGGGAGAATACGGATATAGTGCATCCGCATCTTTCCGGAAATTGTTGCGAGTATGATGTGGCCGTTTTCCAGCTGCACTTTGAAATTTGCATTTGAAAGTGCTTCGGCAACCACGCCATCCTGTTTGATCAAGTCTTCTTTCGCCATAAAAAAGGGCCCTTTTAAATTTCGGGCTGCAAAGGTCTAATTTTTAGGCAAAATTTCTTGCAATTCAGGATTATTTTTTATTTCATCCAGCAAAAAAGAATGATCCGACAAAATATCGGCCTTACCCTTTCTTACTGCAACAGAGTGTTCATAGTGTGCACTGGGTTTGTGATCTCTTGTGAAGATCGTCCACCCGTCGCGATCCTGATAAACATCCTTAACTCCCATGTTGATCATTGGTTCAATAGCAATAACCAGACCTTCCATCATCAGGAAACCCTTTCCCCTTCTGCCATAATTGGGAACTTCAGGTTCTTCGTGGAGTGATTTGCCAATTCCGTGTCCCACAAGATCCCTGACTACACTGTATTTGTGTTGTCGTTCACAATAATCCTGGATGGCAAATGATATATCCCCGATTCTGTTGCCATGCACCGCTTTTTCAATACCCAGGTAAAGGGATCTGTAAGTGGTTCTGAGCAAATCGAGCACATCTTCTGTTACTCCGGAGAATGCGAAAGTGTACGCAGCATCTCCGTAATAGCCTTCCAGTTCAACCCCGCAGTCAACCGAAACAACATCAGTACCAACAAACTCGCGCTTGCCTGGTATCCCGTGCACCACTATATCGTTGTAAGATACACATAAAGTGGATGGGAAACCATGATACCCTTTGAATGCAGGCCGACCGCCGTGGTCGCGAATGAACTCCTCTGCAGCCTTGTCAATGATCTGCCCGGTAACACCAGGCTTTAGCAAACTGGCTACATGAGCCAGTGTTTTTGAGACAAGGATATTTGCATTCCGCATCAGTTCGATTTCAGCAGCGGTCTTGTAGAAGATCCGTCGTCCGTCCTGAGCTGAAAACAATCCCATGTCCATTTATTTATTTCACCATCGGCACAAAAAAGAGCCTCAGGGGATATTCAATTATTGAGGCTGACCCACCTGGAGACCAGAAGTAGAGCGGCCCTGAATCCGGCCTGACTTAATCAGACCATCGTACTTCTGCGTGAGCAGATAGCTTTCAATCACCTGCAGCGTATCAAGCGCTACACCTACCATGATAAGCAGTGTAGTACCACCAAAAAACAGAGCGAACTGCTGGTTGATACCGAAAGTAGCTGCTATTGACGGCAATATTCCGATCAGGCCGAGAAAAACTGCGCCTGGCAGGGTAATACGCGTCATGATATTGTCAATGTAGTCAGAAGTGGCTTCACCTGGTTTTACACCCGGGATGAAAGCATTGTTTCTCTTGAGATAATCAGCGTAGCTGGTCGGATTGATCATCAGTGCCGTATATACATACGTGAAAATAACGATCAGTGAGAAGAACAGCACATTGTACCCGAGGGAGTAGATGTCACTCAACATGTGGATACGGCCTGTATTCACA
Organism: Bacteroidota bacterium; assembly: GCA_039804245.1. Lineage (GTDB taxonomy): Bacteria > Bacteroidota > Bacteroidia > Chitinophagales > Saprospiraceae > M3007. The sequence goes on along the minus strand of JBDLWO010000260.1, from coordinate 2,173 downwards.
CTCTCGCCCGACATATACTGAATAGCCGTAGCCGGCAGGAACATCAGGGCCTGAGCGAAGATGATAGGCATTACTCCGGCAGAGTTTACCTTGAGTGGAAGATAGTCGCGGGCACTTGCGGCGGGCATTGCCCCTCCTGTACGCCCCACCATACGCTTGGCAAACTGGATCGGAATACGGCGTACTCCCTGAATAACCAGAATAGTAGCCATGACCACTACAAAGAAGAGTGCGAGTTCGAGGAAGAATATCAGGAGTTTGTTATCAGAGAACAACTTCTGGAATTCAAATACGAAAGCCTGTGGCAAACGGGCGATGATACCAGCCTGAATAATAAGCGAAGTACCGTTACCGATTCCCTTGTCTGTAATCCTTTCACCCAGCCACATACAGAATATAGTACCAGCGGAGAGGATAATGATATTGGAGAACCAGAAGAGCCCTTCCGGAACATCCGGAGACACTGCGCCCGGGATACTGCGGACGAGCTGGAGGTAGCCACCACCCTGAACGAGTGTGATAGCAACTGTCAGCAGACGGGTGATTTGATTCAGGCGCTTGCGGCCGCTTTCACCTTCCTTCGACTGGAGGCGCTGGAAATAGGGGAGCGCAAAGCCAAGCAACTGTACAATGATGGAAGCCGTGATGTACGGCATTACACCCAGAGCGAAAATTGCGGCGTTATCGAAGGCACCACCAGTGAACACGTTGATAAGACCGAGCAGGTCATTAGCGCCGCGATTCTGGGCAGCCTTGTCGAGAGCAGCAGGCACAACACCGGGAAGTACCACGAAAGTACCCACACGATAGACGAGCAGCAACGCAAGCGTGAAAACGATGCGGTCGCGCAGTTCCTTGATGCTCCAGATATTCTTGAGAACGGTAAAAAGTTTCATTACCGAGAGTATGGTTTAGACGATTTCAACACTGCCGCCAGCTGCTTCGACGGCTGCTTTTGCGGCAGCAGAAGCGGCATGTACCTTAATATTGATTTTCGCGGTGAGTTTTCCTTTACCCAGCAACTTGATCTTTTCGCTGGCTTTGGAAACACCTGCTGCTACCAGGGATTCAACATCGAAAGAAGTTGATCCGAGTTTTTGAGACAGAAGCTCCAACTGACCGAGATTAAGTGCCGCATAAACTTCGCGGTTGACATTTTTGAAGCCACGCTTCGGCAGGCGGCGCTGCATAGGAGTCTGGCCCCCTTCAAAGTGACGCTTCTCCTTGGAACCGCTTCGGGCCTTGTCGCCTTTGTGACCACGCGTAGAAGTACCTCCACGACCAGAACCGGTACCACGACCAATTCTCTTGCGAGCTTTTACTGAGCCTTCTGCAGGACGAAGATTGGAAAGATCCATTGTTTGTTAGTTTTTACTTGTATCCGGAAAAGTCCGCTTAACAAATGTCAGTTTCAGTTATCAGGCGTTTTCAACCTGAACGAGGTGTTGTACCACACGCAGCATTCCGTTAATCTGAGGAGTTGCTTCGTGTTCCACAACCTGGTTTACCTTACGAAAACCCAGCGCCGTGAGCGTAAGCTTCTGGCGTTTGTGTTTGTCAATAGGGCTTTTCACCAATTTGATCCTTATCTTGGCCATTTCTGAGTGATTTCAGCGTTGAAAGTGTCAATTTAAACGGTAATATTAACCGTTAAAAAGTTTATCCATGGTTATGCCGCGCTGACGGGCAATCTCGGAAGGACTGCGCAGGCTGGCAAGAGCAGCAATAGTTGCCTTTACCACGTTGTGAGGATTTGCAGAGCCCTGAGACTTGGCCAACACGTCGTGTACACCTACTGCTTCCAATACAGCGCGCATCGCACCACCGGCGATCACACCAGTACCGTGAGCTGCGGGCTTTATGATCACACGGCCGGCATCGGATTTACCGAAAGCCTCGTGCGGGATAGTACCCTTGAGAATAGGCACCTTGATAGTGTTCTTCTCAGCGTCTTTGACTGCCTTGGCGATTGCCTCAGAAACTTCACGAGCCTTACCGAGGCCATGACCTATAGTGCCCTGACCATCCCCAACCACCACAACTGCGGCGAAGCTGAAGGTACGACCACCTTTGGTTACTTTTGCTACGCGATTGAGTGCCACCAGTTTCTCCTTGAGACCTGATTCCTCAGTTGAGCGAGCGGCGTCTTTTTCTCTTTCTTGCCTTGCCATGT
>JBDLWO010000259.1:0-11564 GCA_039804245.1 Bacteroidota bacterium | reverse complement strand
TTGAGGACATAACCCTGGTCGTACAGGATTTCCGTAATAGCCATCTTCAGACGAGAGGCCGGAATCTCTACGATGCGATGGCCCGCCATTTGCGCATTGCGAATACGGGTCAGATAATCTGCTATCGGGTCGGTGACGTGCATTGTATCAAAAGTTGATAGTGGACAACTGAGTTTTTACCAGGAAGCTTTAGTTACTCCGGGTATTTTGCCGAACAGGGCCATTTCGCGGAACTTGACACGGCAAATTCCGAATTTGCGCATGTATCCCTTCGGACGTCCGGTGAGCAGGCAGCGATTGTGCAGGCGTATTGGGTTCGAATTGCGAGGGAGTTTATCCAGCGCATCGTAATCGCCGGCTTCTTTCAGCTTTTTGCGAAGGTCGGCATATTTAGCCACCATACGTTGGCGCTTGTGTTCGCGGGCGATGATTGATCTTTTTGCCATGTTTCTTTATTCCTTGAGAATGAACGGCTTTATTATTTCTTGAATGGCAGGCCCATTTCCTTCAGCAGAGCAAAAGCTTCTGCATCCGTGTCAGCCGAAGTTACAAACGAAATGTCCATACCCATGATCTTGTTCACCTTGTCAATATCAATCTCCGGGAAGATGATTTGCTCGGTAATACCCATGCTGTAGTTTCCACGACCGTCGAAGGACTTGTCGTTGATACCGCGAAAATCGCGCACACGTGGCAGGGATATAGAGATCAGGCGATCGAGGAACTCGTACATACGCTCGCCGCGAAGCGTTACGCGCACGCCGATTGGCATACCTTCACGAAGCTTGAAGTTTGACACGGACTTGCGGGCTTTGGTTGATACCGCCTTCTGACCGGTAATGATGCTCAATTCCTGGGCAGCATTGTCTATCAGCTTTTTATCGCCGGTAGCATCACCAATACCCTGGTTGATACAGATCTTCTGCAAGCGTGGCACCTGCATCACAGTGGAGTAGTTGAACTGCTGCATGAGTGCAGGAACGACTTCCGTCTGGTATTTTGTCTTGAGACGAGGTACGTATTTCATTATTTAATGACGTTGCCTGATTTTTTTGAATAGCGCACTTTAGAACCATCGCTTTCGACGCGGATTCCGATACGCGTTGCCTCTCCCGACTTCGGATCTATGAGCGAGAGATTTGAGATATTGACAGAAGCAGGCATCTCGGTGATACCACCTGCCTCATACTGAGTGGCTTTCAGGTGCTTCTTGACGATGTTTACGCCCTCTACAACAGCCCGGTTGCGGCTTGGAATCACCTCGATTACCTCACCAACCTTGCCTTTGTCGTCGCCGGCGATCACCATCACCCGGTCACCCTTTCGGATGTGGAGCTTGGGAGCGAAACGCTTCGATGTATTTTTCGTAGCCATTTTTATTGGTTGTAATAACTTGAAGAACAGACTGTTGTCGGAAGTTCAAATTGTTGTTGACTTTGTTTAGAGCACCTCAGGCGCCAGCGATACGATACGCATGTAGTCTTTATCGCGGAGTTCACGGGCAACCGGTCCGAAGATACGGCTTCCTCTTGGTTCCTCTGCCGCGTTGAGCAGTACTACTGCGTTATCATCGAAGCGGATGTAAGAACCATCTTTACGGCGGATCTCCTTTTTCGTGCGAACGATAACCGCTTTGGATACCGTGCCCTTTTTGATACCGCCCGGAGAAGCGTCTTTCACCGTTACAACGATGGTGTCGCCGATACTGGCATAGCGCTGGCCGGAGTGACCGAGTACGCGGATGCAAAGTACTTCCTTCGCTCCGGAATTATCGGCAACATTCAAACGAGACTCTTGCTGAATCATGATTGTTTATTTTTTACTGGTTGATGGTCAGCCAGGCAAAGCCTGATTTTCCACCTGAACAATTACTTCGCTCTTTCGACGATTTCCACCAGACGCCAGCGCTTTTTCTTGCTCAGGGGGCGGGTTTCCATGATGCGAACCACATCGCCGGTATTGCATGTATTCTCTTCATCATGCGCGAAGAACTTCTTCGAGCGCAATACGAACTTGCCATACAGCGGGTGCATAAGGCGGCGTTCCACCTTGACAGCGATTGTTTTATCCATTTTATTGGATACAACCACGCCGGTCTTTTGTTTGCGAAGTTTCCTTACTAGTGCTTCCATCCAAGAAGATGTCTTTTAACTTGCTAAAGATGCTGGTTACTTTTGGCGGCGACGCGCACGAATTTTGGTACGCATTGCCAGTTCCTCAGCGCTCATGGCGCTGATTTCGCGACGGCGCACCTCCGAGTGAATGCGGGCGATGTTGCGACGCATTTCACGGAGTTCCATAGGATTGGCTATACCTTTGGCTGCGTGGTCGAATTTTGACTGTGAATATTCTGCTTCACGACTTTTCAGTTCCTGAGCAAGTTGCTCGTCGCTAAGTTCTGCCGTTGCAAATTTTTGCTTTGCCATTTTTTACCAGGATTTCTGTGATGTAGATGTTTAGTCTTCGTAATCGTGGCGGGTTACTGCCTTACAAACCACCGGCAGTTTTTGTGCTGCCAGACGAAGCGACTCATAAGCGAGCTCCTGGGTTACGCCTTCCACCTCAAAAATGACGCGTCCGGGTTGTACTTCGCAAACATAGTGATCAACGGCACCCTTACCTTTACCCATACGAACCTCTGCAGGTTTGGAAGTGATAGGTTTATCCGGAAACACACGAATCCAGACTTTACCTTCACGTTTCATGTTACGGGTAAGAGCGATACGTGCCGCTTCCAGTTGGCGACTTGTCAATCGGCTGAACTCCAGCGATTTGAGTGCGAAAGAGCCGAAGGAAATCGAACTTCCCTTGAAAGCCAGGCCACGGTTGCGACCTTTATGCTGTTTGCGATATTTCTGACGATTGGGCTGTAACATCGTTTGATGATTTTAGACCAGGATTTCAGTTTTTGTTTGTTCAGCCGAATCATTGATCCGGACTTTTGCGATTTATCCGCGGTTATTGCCGCCGCGTCCACCGCCACCGCGATTGTTACCACCGCCGCGGTTTCCGCCGCGTCCGCCATCACGACGGTCGCGTCCACCGCCGCCTTCGCGACGATCACGATCACGGCGATCTCCACCGCGATCTCCACCCTCACGACGATCCCCTGCGGCGCCTTCGGCAGCAGCAAACGGCGTAAGTTCACGTTTGGTGAGAACCTCACCCTTGAAGAGCCACACTTTTATGCCAATCTTGCCATAAACAGTCTGAGCCTCTACCAGAGCGTAATCTATATCGGCACGGAACGTATGCAATGGCGTACGACCTTCCTTGTATTCTTCTGTACGGGCAATCTCGGCGCCAGCCAAACGACCGCTGATACGAACTTTGATTCCTTCACCCCCGGCACGCATTGTACCCTGAATAGCAGCCTTGATAGCGCGGCGGTAGTTGATACGGGCCTCGATCTGCTTTGCGATCTGCTCACCAACAATATTGGCATCCAGTTCCGGCTTGCGTATCTCAAAGATATTAATCTGCACTTCTTTACCTGTAAGAACCTTGAGTTCCTCCTTGATCAGATCAACTTCTTTACCACCTTTTCCGATGATAATACCCGGGCGGCTGGTGTGAATAGTGACCGTTACCCGGCGCATAGTGCGCTCGATAGCTACCCGGCTGATACCCTGCTGTACAGGCTTGTTGCGTTCACGCGGATCGGCGGTAGCCGTTTTCGGACGACGGGCACGGAGGTAGTTGCGAATCTTTTCGTCTTCCACCACTTTGAGCCCATAGTCTTTGTCAGCATACCAGTTGGAATCCCAACCACGAATAATGCCCAGACGATTGCCGATCGGATTTGCTTTTTGTCCCATTATATTGGTACGAATGCGTTGATGTTAAGTTAAGAGTGGTTTTTAGCGGTTATTCTCCGTCCATTGGCACGCCGTTAGCGACAACGAGCGTTACGTGGTTACGGCGCTTGCGCACCCTGTAAGCGCGACCTTGAGGAGCTGGGAGGAATCGGTAAATAATACCACCCGGATCCACGAAAACGGTTTTCACGTACAGACCGAATTCGTCGGCACCGCCTTCCATGTCAGCTTTTTGCTCCCAGTTGTTCACGGCAGAGAGTAACAGTTTCTCGAGCCATACTGCAGCCTCCTTATTGGTGTATTTGAGGATGCCCAGCGCGTCAACCACATTTTTGCCGCGGATATTGTCAACCACCAGTCGCATTTTGCGTGGAGACATCGGAACGTTTCTCAGTTTAGCTACTGCTTCCATTATTTTGACCAAGATTTTTGCGATCAGGATACGGGTCCGGACCACCTTGATTTTACTTTCTGTTACCGGCGTGACCACGGAAGTTACGCGTGGGTGAAAACTCGCCAAGTTTATGACCGACCATGTTTTCGGTAACGAACACAGGGACAAACGTTTTTCCGTTGTGTACTGCAATCGTTTCGCCCACCATATCGGGGATGATCATCGAGGAGCGGCTCCAGGTTTTGATCACTTGCTTGCGGGTGCTTTGCTTTGCCTTTAGGACCTTTTCCAGCAATGAATGGTGGATATACGGGCCTTTTTTGAGTGAACGCGGCATTTGCTTTAGAATTAGTTTATGAACGAAAAACCGGTCAGGGTTTTATTTCATGTTTTAGTTTGACGATTTCCTGCGGCTGATGATAAGGGCGTTGGACGCCTTGGTTTTGCTGCGTGTCTTGTAGCCCTTGGCTGGCATACCCTTGCGTGAACGCGGGTGACCACCGGAAGCGCGACCTTCACCACCACCCATCGGGTGATCTACAGGGTTCATGGCTACCGGACGGTTGCGTGGCCTGAAACCCTTCCAGCGCATACGACCAGCTTTACCCATGATCTCAAGACTGTGATCTTCATTACTGAGGCTGCCGATAGTGGCACGGCAGGTAAGAAGAATACGACGAGTTTCACCTGAAGGCATTTTCAGTACAGCGTAGCGATCTTCACGGCCCATCATTGTGGCAGAAGCTCCGGCGCTGCGCACTAGCTTGCCACCCTGTCCGGGGCGAAGTTCCACATTATGTACTGTGGCGCCCAGTGGAACTTCAGCGAGGTACATACAGTTACCCGTTTCAGGAGCAACACCTGTGCCAGAGTAAATTTTCTGTCCAGGCTTGAGTCCTTTGGGAGCAAGGATATATGATTTCTCGCCGTCAGCATATTCCAGCAGGGCGATAAATGCCGAACGATACGGATCGTACTGGATAGAGTGAACTGTAGCAGCACCCTGCTTGTCACGCTTGAAATCCATGATACGATAGCGACGCTTGTGACCACCTCCACGGTAACGTGTTGTGCGATGACCCTGGGCGTTACGGCCGCCGGTACTGCCGATAGTTACCAGCAGTGACTTCTCCGGTTCTGCGCCTTTTGTAAGTTCGTCTCTCCGGACGGCTACCCGGGTACGGAGGCCCGGCGTGATCGGATTGAATTTTTTGATTGCCATATCTACTCAGTTGCGCGTGCGTCGGTTTAATTATTCTTCAGTTCCACCGAAGAGATCAATGGTTTCGCCCTGAGTCAGCGTTACGAGAGCCTTTTTGTAAGAAGACTTCGTGCCACGAACGATGGCGGTTTTAGTGGTACGTGCCTTTGGTTTACCAGGCATTACCATGGTGTTCACAGATTCCACTCCGACGTTGAACATCTGCTCAACTGCCTTGCGGATCTCGATTTTGTTGGCGCCCTTGTCAACCACGAAAGCGTACGTGTTTCGCTTGTCTGCGAGTTTCGTAGATTTTTCGGTGACGATCGGCTTTATCAAAATTTGCTTAGCCATTGTTTTAAGCGCAATTTTCTTTGATTTTTGCAACGGCGCTTTCGGTAATAACCACAGCTCCGGCGTTCAAAATCTGATAAGTGTTGAGTTCAGTTGCTGGTGCGATATTCGCTTTCTCCAGGTTGCGGCAAGACAGATACAGCATTTTGTCATAGCCTGCAGTTACCGTAAGTGGCTTCTTGTCTGCCACGCTCAGAGCGCGGAGTACATTCAGAAACGCACTTGTTTTGGGAGCATCGAATGCGAAATCTTCCACAACAATAATTGAGCCGGCTTTTGCCTTGGCAGAAAGTGCACTGCGACGGGCAAGGCGCTTTACCTTGGCATTCACCTGTATCTCGTAATTACGGGGACGCGGACCGAAAACACGGCCACCACCACGATACAGCGGGTTATTGATATCACCCTTACGTGAACCACCTGTACCCTTCTGCTTGTGCAGCTTGCGGGTAGAGCCACTCATTTCACTGCGCTCTTTCGACTTGTGTGTACCCTGACGCTGTGCAGCAAGGTAGCGCTTTACGTCGAGCCATACGCTGTGCTCGTGTGGTTCGATACCGAACACCTCATCGGGGAGTTCGACAGAGCGGCCTGTGGCCTCGCCCTTGATATTATAGACCGAAACTTTCATGTCCGATTTATTTTTCGATGAAGACATAAGCCCCTTTGTGGCCGGGCACTGCGCCTTTGATCAGCATCAGGTTCTGATCAGGGAATACTTTAAGTACCTTCAGGCGGCGGGTTTTCACCTGCTCATTGCCCATTTGGCCTGCCATACGCATTCCTTTCATTACCTTGGATGCGAAGGAAGAGTTACCAAGTGAACCCGGCGCACGAAGACGATCGTGCTGACCGTGTGTCTGCTGCATGATACCTCCGAATCCGTGACGCTTCACAACGCCCTGGAAACCTTTACCTTTCGAGGTGCCAACAACACTCACTTTATCACCCTCCGCAAAAACTTCCGATACAGTTATCTCCTCACCCAATTGCTTGGAGAGATTCATGTCGCGGAATTCCTTGACCTTGTAAAGAGGCTCTTCAAGACCTGCAGCCTTGAAGTGTCCCATAAGGGGTTTTGGAGTATTCTTTTCTTTGCGATCGCCGTACGCAAGCTGGAGGGCAGTATAGCCATCTCTGTCTTCTGTGCGCACCTGTGTTACGACGCAGGGGCCAACTTCGATAATAGTGCAGGCAACATTTTTGCCGTTACTGTCGAAAACGCTGGTCATCCCAAGTTTTTTACCAATCAGACCGTTCACTGGATCAGAATTTTATGTTAGAACAGTTGGTTGAAAGACATTGCTCATGTTACCTGTTGGCCGGACACGACAAAAGCGGATTTTCCGTGAAACGGAACCGCTTTCGACCGGGGCAGTTATCCTGAAAAGTAGGACACTTTGACCACGACCGGAAACATCAGCCTTGTGGTTTGAATTAATTGACGCGACTTAGGTAAGCTTTACCTGGATGTCAACTCCGCTCGGAAGTTCCAACTTGGAGAGAGCATCCACCGTCCTTTGTGTCGGCGTGTAAATTTCAATTAAGCGCTTGTGGGTGCGCAACTGGAACTGCTCCCGAGCCTTCTTGTTTACGTGCGGTGAACGCAGAACCGTAAACACTTCTTTCTCAGTCGGCAGCGGAATCGGGCCAGTTACTACAGCTCCACTCGCACGAACAGTCTTTACAATCTTCTCGGTGGACTTGTCCACCAGATTGTAGTCGTAAGACCGAAGTTTGATGCGAATTTTTTGATTCATTACCTTGTTGATTTGAAATTGTGCCTTTTAAAAGAGGTATCGAAATTTCATTTTGAAGTACCTTCCCTTAAAAGCGCCCGCAAAGGTAATACAAACAAAATCGTAATTCCAAAAAAATTTAAAAAAAAGTTGAAAATAATGGAACCTCCTGTTTGCATGTTCATGAAACGTCCTTTTGCGGCTGTTTTAACCCTGTATCTGAAGTTTTGCGAATTTCAGAACGATCCTCCTCTCCGGCATGGAATCATTTTTAAAGCTGATAGTAGCCACTCTGTTGTCTTTGGGGCCCTCTATACTTTTTACAATTCCCTCTCCGAACTTCAGATGAAGTATGGTCAGTCCCGGCTTGATTTCAGATTCGGGGGATGCTTCAAAGTTTGCCGGTGTTTCTGCTGTTCTTGCTGCATTCTGTGCACGGAGTCTGTCCTGGGTGAAATTGCCGGTTACACGCGCACCCGAAGAGGATGGTTGTGTTCCGGTATTATTGCTCAGTCTGGCGCTGCCAAACCCTCCCACTGCTGTAAAATGATTCTGATCTATTTCCTCCAGGAAGCGGGAAGGTGCGCTCACTTTGATTTGTCCGAAACGATATCTGTTCTGGGCAAAACAGAGTGTCAGGTATTCTTTGGCACGAGTGATCGCCACATAAAACAAACGGCGTTCCTCATCCAGTCCGTTCGGATCCTCGAATGACATGGTTGAAGGAAACAATCCTTCCTCCATGCCAGTAACAAATATACTCCTGTACTCCAGTCCCTTGGCGGCATGTACACTCATCAGCGTGATATACTCTCCGTCATCTGCTTTTTCATCTGCATCGGTGAGCAGGGAGATGGTTTGCAGATAGGCTGACAGCGAATTGGCTACAGACGTCTCTTCCTCCGGTGACAGAACCTGATTATCGGTAAATTCGGAGATGGCGTCAAGTACAGCGTCCACGTTTTCGCGGCGGCCGATTCCCTCCGGACTGGAATCGCCCTTAAGCATTTCACCGAGCCCCGACCGGCGCAAAATATCGGCTGCCAGCTTTGATGCCGGCTCTGTTTGCGCACGGGCGCTCCACTCCTCCACCATTTTTCTGAAATTGGTCAGCGATTTTTTGGCGCGATCATTTACCTCCAGGTTCCAGTCGTCCATTACATCCCACATGGTACTGTCGGATGCCCCGGCTCTGGCGCTCAGTTTTTCCACCGTGGCATCACTGATACCTCTTGCGGGCAAATTGATTACCCGACGAAGCGCCTCTTCGTCTTTCGGATTCACGGCGAGTCGCAGATAGGCCACAAAGTCCTTTACTTCTTTGCGCTGATAGAACGACATTCCTCCATATACCCTGTAGAGGAGATTCAGGCGGCGCAGATGTTCCTCGAACTTGCGGCTTTGTGCGTTGGTGCGATAAAGAATGGCAATTTCATTATTGGGAATATGATACCGGTGCTTTTGCTCCAGTATCATATCGGCCACCCTGCGTCCTTCCTCATCATCAGTCAGGCACTTGACGAGGCGTATTTTATCGCGATCCTCCCGTTCTGTCCATATTGTCTTGTGCAACTGTCGCTTGTTGTGAGATATTACCTCGTTGGCGGCAGATACTATATGGTGTGTACTCCGGTAATTCTGCTCCAGTTTGAATGTCTGCAAGTCCGGAAAGTCTTTTTCGAAGTCCAGGATATTATCTATGGTGGCACCGCGGAAGGCATAGATACTCTGGGCGTCATCACCCACGACGAATACATTGCGGGGGCTTTCATCGTATTTGAGCAACTGACGAAGGATGGCGTACTGCAGATGGTTGGTATCCTGGAACTCATCCACGTGCAGGTACCTGAACTTGTCGCGATACCGTTCAACCACATTGTCAGGATTTTGCTGGAACAGCCTGAAGAGCTGATAAAGCAGATCATCGAAGTCCATGGCGCCCGAGCGGTAACAGCGGGCTACATATTTCTCGTATATGTCAACAATATACGGGCGCCTGGCAGCCCTGTCCTGCTGAAGCATTTCGGCGTGCTGCCGGTACAGTGGCGGCGATATGAGATTACTCTTGCACAGGGATATTCTCGATCTCACAGCAGAGGGGTTATAAACCGTCGGATCGAGGTTCATTTCCTTGATGATTGACCTGATTACGCTGAGTGTATCATCAGAATCATAAATAGTGAACGACGCCGGATATCCGATTTTGTCAGCTTCCATACGAAGGATACGGGCAAAAATGGAGTGGAATGTGCCTGCCCAGAGCTGGCGGGCCGAAGCGCCTACCACTTTCTCAATACGCTCCTTCATCTCCCGGGCGCTCTTGTTGGTAAACGTCAGGGCCAGTATATGCCTGGCCGGGATGCCCTGCTGCAACAGGTGGGCAATCCGGTAGGTAAGCACACGCGTTTTGCCGGACCCGGGGCCGGCTATCACCAGCACGGGGCCGTTGACAGTTGTTACGGCCTGTCTTTGTACAGGGTTCAGTTCGTCGAGGAATGACATGGTGCAGGTATTTTAAACGGCAAAGGTAGAACGCGTACGGCGTCATCGGGGCCAAATTTTGCGATTTGTTTGAGGGAAAACACAGCTGCCTGGCAGCGAAACGCGGTTTGAACTACCTTTGCATGCCGTACAGCCAGCCCGGACGCTGTTTTACAGTAAATTCATCACATCTGTTCAAGATTCATCAACGTGAAAACAGGACTGTTTTTTGGTTCATTCAATCCCGTTCACATCGGCCATCTGGTTATTGCCAACTATATGGCTACACAAACCGACCTCGACAGGGTATGGCTCGTCGTCAGCCCGCAGAATCCGCTGAAACCGAAAAAAACACTCGCACGTGATCACGACCGTCTGCACCTGGTACGACTGGCGGTTGAAGACAATCCGCTACTGAAAGCATCCGATGTTGAGTTCAGCCTGCCGAAGCCATCCTATACGATTGACACGCTGTCGTACCTGAAGGAGAGATACCCTGAAAACGAGTTTGTGCTGATCATGGGCAGTGATAATATTGCCACACTGGACCAGTGGAAAAACTACCAGCAGCTTCTGGACGGATACCATATATATGTATACCGGAGACCACACATCGAGACAGGCGCGCTCGGCGCGCACCCGCACGTGAAGATATTTGATGTGCCACCTCTGGATATTTCAGCGACTTATATCCGTGAGTGCCTGAGAAAGGGGCAGTCGGTGCGTTACCTCGTGCCCGACCCTGTATGGGAGTATCTGGAGAGCGGGAACATGTATCGCGACTGATACTATCTGCAGGCGCTCAGGACGGTTTTCACTGCGGTAATTTCACCATTCCGTCGCAGCACCACGAATACAGGACCTCCTGAGGAAGGATCTACCTGTATGGGCATATTGACTGGAACTGGTGATGACTGAACAAGATTGCCATAAAAGTCATACACTTCGGCTGTCCAGTCGGCGGAGGTATCGTTGTGTCTGATCTGAAAGGAGCGACAGAACGGATTGGGCGAAACGTCGTACGTCCAGGTGCTCCCTGGCTGGCCGGCATCAGAACTCTCACAAAACGAAGTGGCCAACGCGCCGAAGTAATGTCGTCCGAGATAGTCAATCAGTGCGACTGCCAGGGAATCGGCGAATCGTTCCACCTGCGACAGGGAATCGCGGACACCGGTGCGGTTACATTCTATCTGTACGCCATCAATTGTGCCACCATTACAGGAACTGTACCGGGCAGTGTTATATCCACCGCTGAAATAATCCTCTCCGGCATCAGGGGCGGGATCAGACTGTGAGGGCGTTGCTGGATACCCGCGGTTGGCCAGCAGTTCGCCGAGGCTCTGGTTACCGCGCAGCAGTTCAGCATGACTCAGCGCCTGCGGATTATCTTCTGAAAGGTGCTTTATGCTGCTATAGCCCGTAAAAGCGGGTGTGTTGAGTGTGTCGTCGGGCAGACGCAATTCGTCGGAGTACAGCAGATAGCCCAGTTCCAGCCGCTGAATACTGTGTCCGTGGCCGTGCAGGTCCACATAAAAGCCCTTGCCGAAGTTGAAGGCAACCTCATTCTTTGCATTACC
>JBDLWO010000258.1:0-5966 GCA_039804245.1 Bacteroidota bacterium | reverse complement strand
CTCCAGGCTCACTGTCGGTCACAAAAAGTACCAAGAGCCAAATGGCGCCTACCAAAGGAATAAAGGCAATCAGGTACATCCACCCGCTTTTGCCCACATCATGGAGTCGCCTGACGGCCACAGCAAGGCCGGGGACAACCATACCCAGAACATACACAAAATAGAGAATGGCGCCAGTACCTAATAGACTGTCGAGAACAAGCGCACTAACAGCAAAAATGATGTTAAAGAGAGCAAACATCCAGAATTCCTTCCTGCGAGCCCGGCCTTCAAAATCAGCATACTGCCTCAGTACTTTAAGATACCATTCCATACTTATTCGTTTTGTTTTTAATGAAAAAATTGATTTTCAGGGCAAATGTAATCATGGATAATTCAAGTTATTAAAAACTTTCAGGCATTTTCTGACGAAAAACACAAATGCTGTCTATTGCCACCTGACCATGGTCCAAAAAATCGTTTCTCGCAGTACTTCCGTCAGCCGGTATTTGGCCGGATAGCCCTACTTTTGCTCCGCCTCCACATAAATCCATGCAAATCATACGTATTCATACCTGCAAAGGTCACCGTGCCTCCGTTTACGCACTCGCTCCCGGGCGCGATCACCTGCACTTTCTCAGCGCCGGCGGCGATGGCTGGATCGTTGAATGGAATATCGAAAAACCGGAAACGGGCATGCTCGTTGCCAACACCGAATCCAATATCTTTTCGCTCTGCCACCTGCAACAAAGGCAACTCGCCGCCGGAAATATGAACGGCGGTCTGCACTGGATCCACCTCGATGAGCCGGAAAAAGCACGGCTGATACAGTCTCACAGGAAGGGCATCTACGATATGAAATATATCGGAGACAAACTGTTCAGCGCAGGTGGGGACGGGCTGCTCACCGTCTGGAACACCGAAAAACAACTGCCGGAAGCCAGTATTCAGTTGTCGGCTGTTTCCCTAAGATGTATCGCCCACGCACCCGGAAGAAATGAACTGGCTATCGGAAGCAGCGATAACCGCATCATCTTCCTGAATCTGTCGTCGCTGGCCATCACCGGTGAAATCCGGGATGCCCACTCCAACTCTGTATTCTCGCTCGCCTATTCACCCGATGAAAAAACGCTGCTCAGTGGTGGCCGCGACGCGTTTTTGCGCATTCATTCGTTATCTGATAACGGGAATTGGGAAAGGGATGCGCGAAATCCGGAAATGGCAGCTCATCTGTTCACCATCAACCATATTGTTTTCTCTCCGGATGCCTCGATGTTCGCAACTGCCAGCCGGGATAAAACAATCAAGCTGTGGGACTTCAGCAGCGGCCGGTTACTGAAGGTGCTGGATACTGTCCGGTACGGCGGTCATGTCAACTCGGTAAACAGGCTTCTGTGGGCAGATAACGTCCTGCTGTCCGCCAGCGACGACCGGACTGTATCTATTTGGGAAATCGGGAATCAAACGCTTGCCCGGACAACGTAAAGTGTGTAATGAATAACAAGTGGCACAAGTTTATCTCGACTCCGGCCGATCTGATGTTCTGGAGCGCCTGCCTGCTGCTCGGCAGCATGCCCACATCTCCGTTCCTGTTGTCGGTTGGCATGTGGGGGCTGGCCGCTGCCGCCCTTTGGAACATCGCTGAAAATATGCCAGACAAGCCCGGGCTCTCATCTTTGCTGACCTGGGTTCGCGCGCTCGGGGTATCTTTCCGAAATCTGTACCGGCAAAAACCGCTGCTGCTCATGTCTCTGCTATTGCTGGTGCCGGCCCTGAGCCTGTTCTGGAGCGACGACTGGCAGTACTGGCTCCGGGTAACCCGGGTACGCCTTCCCTTTCTGGTGCTCCCCCTGATCTTTGCCAACCTGCCCGAACTGCCCGAACGACGGTACAAACTGGCACTCTACATACTGGTGTGGTTTATGGTCTTGCTTTGCATCGGTGTCGGCGTCAATTTTATTCTGCATTACGATGAAATTTTGACCGGACTGGGTCGCGGGCAGCCAGTGCCGGTACCCCGACAGCACGTCCGGTTCAGCCTGATTCTCGCCACCGCTATTATAGCTGGAGGATGGCTGTGGAAAGAGCGTTTCACCGTAAAATACACCCGGGAACGCTGGTTCCTGGGTACCGCCGTAGTATTCCTGTTCGTTTTTATCCATCTGCTTTCGGTGCGGGGCGGACTGGCAGTCCTGTACGGCGCACTACTTTTTTCCGTGGTCTGGTATGTAATCAGAACACGCAGGTGGGTATCGGGCGTGGTTGCCGCTGCCGGACTGGCACTGATTCTCTGGGCCGCTGTGGAGCATGTCCCCAGCCTTCGTACACGCGTGGCATACATGCGCTACGACTGGCTGCAGTACCAGTCGGACAAAGGGGCTTCCTATTCCGATTCGGAGCGATGGGTATCCCTGAAAACCGGCTGGACAATATGGAATGAGAACAAGCTGACAGGAGCAGGAGCAGGCGACCTCGAAGCCGAAGTCAAACGGTTGACTCCCGAATTGTATCCGGGTTATGCAAACACACCACACCTCCCACACAACCAGTGGATACATATTCTGGCCAGCACCGGGTTATTCGGACTTGCCCTGAGCATACCCGGGTTCCTGGGACTTTTTCTGAAAAAGGAAAACCGCTCCAACTATCTGCTGCTCACCTTCTACACGATGGCCTTTCTCACTTTTCTGACAGAGTGTACCGTTGAAAATGCGATTGGAGTCGCCTGGTTCCTGTTTTTCCCACTCTGGTTCTCAAGAATTGGCGCAAAAAAAAGCGCTGAAGCGTAGTTTCCCACACTTCAGCGCATCTGCCCAGCTTATTACAGGATGAATTTATTCATTCCAGAGCATCAGGAATCTTCATCCCGCTGGCGTTACCGCTGAACCACCAATTTGCGTGTTTTGACGGTCTCCCCGGTGCGTACCTGTACAAAGTAAACGCCGTTGGGCAGACTGTTCACGTCAAAATTCATCTGATTGTCGCCCTTGCTCATGCGGGCATTCTGCTGAAGAGCAACCTTGCCAGCCGGATCCATCACAGAAACCTGTACATCGGCCTCATTCTGCATGGGCACCTCTATCGTCACCAGACTGAAGGCCGGGTTGGGGAAAATACCGAAGCCGGCGTTTTCAAACACAACAGGAATTTCCAGTACTTCTTCCGGACCATCTGTACTGCCATCGGTACGATAAGGAGAAGCGCTGCGCCTTGCGATGAAAGTGTAGCACTGCGTACTGCTGAAAGCTCCGTTGTAGCCGTAAATCTGGGCGTAATAAGTGGTTGAAACGGTGCCGTTATTGTAAACGATAATCTCATCTGTTGTATTCGGATTTTCGGACACGGCAAGCAGTGTTCCGTTTCTGTACAACTTCAGATCGTAGTCGAACGGAAGGGTGGTCAGCTCCAGTTTGAGATGTTTCTGAGTAGCCGTATTCCCGAATTTATACCAGTCCACATCCGTCGCAGTTTTGATCTGTGCAGTAAATGACGTATTCACCGGAATAGACCTGGCTGTATTGCGCGTATTGTTTGGCTCATACTGATCTGCGCAACCGCCGCCGCCGGAAGTCGTGGTAAAACTCGCTGCTGCAGAGTAGGCGCCCGTACTGCTTCCGCATACTGCCTGAACCTGGAAATTATAGGTCGTTCCTGCGGTCAGATTGGCGAGGTTATAGGAGATGGCCGTCAGGTTGGATACCGTTGTCCAGGTAGAAGAGGTACTGACTTTCCACTGCAGGTTGTAGGAGGTAGCACCACTTACAGCACCCCAGTTCAGTGTGGCACTGGTTTCGGTAATATTGGTAGCAGCCAGACTTCCCGGTGTACCACAACCTGTTGGCGCCTGACAACCATTGGAGGTAGTCAGGGGAGCGCGAAACCCTCCGGAGGCAAAAAGTGCCTGCATCCGGTTCTTTTGCCCGGTCGTAAATACATTCATACAGACGTCATCGGTATAGTCCATGTAGTTCATGAACATGTCTCCATTGGGACCATTATTACAGCTGACGACAGGGAATGCAGGACAGCCATAGTTCTCGTCAGCCTGATTGGGAGTGTCACTCACCTGATCAGTTCCGGTGCAGGCGGTGCCATCATCGCCCCAGATATGATAGCAGTTCAGCCAGTGACCCACTTCGTGTGTGGCCGTGCGGCCGAGGTTGAAAGGAGCCTGGGCAGTTCCATTGGTTCCAAATGCCTGAAAGTCGCAAACAACGCCATCTGTATTGGCTGGCCCGCCCGGAAACTGGGCATAACCGAGTAATCCGCTGCTCAGATTACATACCCAGATATTGAGGTACTTGTCGCGGTTCCAGATATTGGAACCACCCGTGCTGCTGAACTTCACGTTGTCGTTGGTAGAAAAACCGTTGACGGAGGTTTGTACGCGCACGATACCATTGGTGGGGTTACCGTTCGGATCCTGCTGTGCCATACAAAAATTAACTTCACAGTCGGCTGCAATGCCCTGCCATGCCGAGGGGGTGTTGCCCGCATCCGCATTAAGGCGGCGGAAATCGGCATTCAGCACATCAAGCTGTGACGTAATCTGTGCTTCGCTGATGTTTTGCGTGGAATTGTAGTACACAACGTGAACCACGACAGGAATAGTAACGACAAGGCGATCCTGCGCTCCACCTCTTTCGACAAACTGCCGGGTGTGCTGCACGATACGTTCCACTTCCTGACGCATGGAGGGGTTGTCGAGCAGTTGCTGCTGGAGCACCTCTTCAGCGGCACAGGAACGATGCTGGGCAGTAGTGATACCTGCCAGAAGCAGAAGGAGGGTAATGGAAAGCAAAAGTTTTTTCATAATGATTATTTTGAATGAAACATCTGGTGTGCCGGCTTGCGCCGTTTGTAGTTCGGGATGTCTGCGCCATCATGCAGGGAAGATACGGAAAGCACCTGCCACCATGAATGACCTTACAAAAGTAACGGAATTTTTATCAAAAAATGTTATTAAAATCCAAATAAATATCAGAATCGTTCAGATTTTTAACCGGCGGCAAATGATCACGATTTTTGGTCCGTTTTTAAGTTGTAAATATGCCCGTCCAGTACCGGATTTGCATTCATTGTCCGATGATTTGCCAGTTGCCCGTTTGGTGAATACCAGCCTCATAGTTGGCTCTTACAAGGGCATTTCTGAAAAACCACGAAGGTGGGCAAACAGGTTGTTGTTCACTTCCCTGAAGCCGAGTTTGCGAAGATATTTTATCAGGAAGATCGCAGTTATACGGGTATTTCCTTCACCGAAAACATGTATTTGCCACAAGTATGAAATGAAATACGCTATATGTTCTATTATTTCATGCCGGCTCAAACCGGTATAGCTGAACATTTTTTCCTGTTGAAAACCATACTCCGGCGTAGCCTTCAGGCTTTCGGCACTGGCGTACAAAACTGTTTCACCATTCAGCACCCACTCTTGCTTCGTGATATTACCCGAGTGCAATCCATCTGTACAAAGGTACGGGATGATGTATGATAAAACAGGCAGCACAGTCATTTTACCGTCTTCTTCCAGCACGATTTGGCAGATTTTTCTATTCAGGCGCGGTCCGCTTTTCAGAGCTTATAAAGGCCGTCCCCAAACAGATGGTATCTGCATCAATACTGATTTCATTCATTACCGTTCATTTTTTGCAGCGCCTCTGACAGTCTGCTTTCTGTCATGGTAACCTTTAATGAGTAGACAACATTTTTACGATATCCATGCACATGAAATGGGTCTGCTTCAGCCCATCTCACCGCTTCCTCTCTTGATTTTACATTCAGAATTATAATTCCTGTTATATGACCAACCGGATTGATTATATTAGTGGAAGTCAATTCAACATCGGCTGGCCCTGCAAGAATCAGTTTGTTTTGGGCTTTTAACTCGGCTCCCCAGCCGTAATGTTCCATCAGAACGGCTTTCCCTTCCTCGGAGCCGGGGCTTTGCCATTTTTCCAGAGTTTCTGAAATGATTACGAAAGTATCCA
>JBDLWO010000257.1:0-17610 GCA_039804245.1 Bacteroidota bacterium | reverse complement strand
GTGCCGCCGCCAGAAGCAGTTAAAGTCGCACTCGCACCCGAACATATAATACCATCATTATTCGTAGCACCCGAGGTCTCCGTTACAGCAACCGATGCCGATGGAAGCGGATTCACTGTGATCGTTGTCGTAGCAGTAGCCGTACAGTTATTCGTACTGGTCACCGTAACGGTATAAGTCGTGGTAGCAGAGGGACTGACGCTGATAGAGGCGACCGTGCTGCCGGTATTCCACAAATAAGTGCCGCCGCCAGTAGCTGTCAAAGTCGCGCTCGAACCCACACATATTATACCATCATTATTCGTCGCGCCGGAAGTCTCCGCTACAGCAACGGATGCCGATGGAAGCGGATTCACTGTGATCGTTGTGGTAGCAGTAGCCGTGCAGTTGTTCGTATTCGTCACCGTAACCGTATAGGTCGTTGTCGCCGACGGGGTCACGCTGACAGCTGCAGACGTACTGCCGGTGTTCCACAAATAGGTACCGCTACCGCTTGCAGTCAAAGTAGCGCTCGAACCCACACATATTATACCATCATTATTCGTCGCGCCGGAGGTCTCTGTTACAGCAACGGATGCCGATGGAAGCGGATTCACTGTGATCGTTGTGGTAGCAGTAGCTGTACAGTTGTTCGTATTCGTCACCGTAACCGTATAAGTCGTGGTTGCCGACGGGGTCACGCTGACTGCAGCAGACGTACTGCCGGTATTCCACAAATAGGTGCCGCCGCCGGAGGCAGTCAAAGTCGCGCTAGCGCCTGCACATATTATTCCATCATGACTGGTTACACCGGAGGTCTCCGTTACAGTAATGGAAGGAGTTGGCAACGGGTTGACAGTGACAGTAGTGACTACCGTGGCAGTACAGCCGCCAGTCGAAGTCACCGTAACTGTGTAGGTCGTGGTAGCAGAAGGGCTGACACTAATAGAGGCGACCGTGCTGCCATTATTCCATGAATAAGTACCACCGCCGGAAGCAGTCAAAGTAGCGCTAGCGCCAACACATATTATACCATCATTGCTGGTTGCACCGGAAGTCTCCGTTACAGCAACAGATACCGATGGAAGCGGATTCACCGTTATTACCCCTGAAGCAGATGCCGTTAATCCGTTGTTGTCAGTAGCAGTAACCGTGTAGGTAGTTGTAACAGCTGGTGAAACAGTGATCGAAGCGGTGGTAGCACCCGTATTCCACAAAAAGCTGACACCTCCGGAGGCAGTCAGGGTCGCGCTCGAACCAGCGCATATAATTCCGTCATTACTGGTAAATCCGGAAGTTTCGGTGATAGCGATAGAAACCATCTGCTGTTCGATAACAGTAATGGTAGTGCTGGCTGTTGAGGTGCATCCTCCCGAGCTTGTAACCGTAACGGTGTAGGTGGTTGTCACAACCGGGCTTACTGTAATGGAAGCGGCTGTACCACCGGTACTCCAAAGGTATGTACCTCCTCCGGATGCTGTAAGAGTAGCATTGTCGCCCAGGACGATAATACCATCGTTATTGGAAACGCCGGACGTTTCAGACACAGAAATGGATACCGATGGAAGCGGATTTACCGTAATAGTTGTCGTAGCAGTAGCCGTGCAGTTATTCGTAGTTACCGTAACCGTATAAGTCGTGGTCACTGACGGGGTCACGCTGACAGCTGCAGACGTACTGCCGGTATTCCACAAATAGGTGCCGCCGCCAGAAGCAGTCAAAGTCGCGCTCGAACCCACACATATTATACCATCATTATTCGTAGCACCGGAGGTCTCCGTTACAGCAACGGATGCCGATGGAAGCGGATTTACTGTGATCGTTGTGGTGGCAGTAGCCGTGCAGTCGTTCGTATTCGTCACCGTAACCGTATAAGTCGTGGTCGCCGATGGAGTCACGCTGACAGCAGCAGTCGTACTGCCGGTATTCCACAAATAGGTGCCGCCGCCAGAAGCAGTCAAAGTTGCACTTGCACCTGCACATATTATTCCATCATTATTCGTAGCACCGGAGGTCTCCGTTACAGAAACTGATGCCGATGGAAGCGGATTTACCGTAATAGTTGTCGTAGCAGTAGCCGTGCAGTTATTCGTAGTTACCGTAACCGTATAAGTCGTGGTCACTGACGGGGTCACGCTGACAGCAGCAGACGTACTGCCGGTATTCCACAAATAGGTGCCGCCACCGCTGGCAGTCAAAGTCGCGCTCGCGCCTGCACATATTATTCCATCATTATTCGTAGCACCGGAGGTCTCCGTTACAGAAATGGATGCCGATGGAAGCGGATTTACTGTGATCGTTGTGGTAGCAGTAGCCGTACAGGTATTCGTACTGGTCACCGTCACCGTGTAGGTAGTGGTCACTGACGGAGTAACACTGACAGCAGCAGACGTACTGCCGGTATTCCACAAATAGGTGCCGCCGCCGCTGGCAGTCAAAGTCGCGCTCGCGCCTGCACATATTATTCCATCATTATTCGTCGCACCGGATGTTTCGGATACAGCGATGGACGCAGTTGGGAGTGAGTTGACAGTAATCGTTACCGAGCCGGTCATGGTAGCAGTACAGCTGTTGGTTGTACTGGTGCCCACAACAGTGTAAGTGCCTGCTGCGGTCTGATTACCGAAGGAGATTGAAGATCCGGTTCCGCTGACAGGTGCCCCGGTATTAACACCATTCAGCCTGAGCTGATAGTTCACTCCTGTTTGTGATCCGCTCAGCCCGACAGGGACACCGGCACCTCCACTGCAGTAAGCGCCACCACCTGTGACAGTGAATGCAGTGGGAGGCGTGGGCGCCACAATTACAACCGGATTGCCGGAGTAAGAAGTAAAGCATGTGGGAGAAACCTGCAGGCGAACCCTGATATTGTAGTTTCCAGTTGCAAGATTGGAGAATGTATTGCTGGTCTGCCAGGAAGTTCCTCCGTTGACACTGTATTCCAGTGTTCCATTTCCCGTTGCATTCACTACAATTGTTCCGGTATTTACGGTACAGGTAGGTTGAGTAACCGTGGGAGCGTTCACCACAGGGGATACACAGTTGATATCTGTTTCCCACAGGCCCCGGCCATAAGTGGCAGCGCGGAGTTTTCCTGTATCATACTTGATTTCAAGCTCCTCAACAATCACGTTCGGGAAGCCTGTGCCAACGAGAGCCCAGGCATTGGTGATATTATCGCGATAATATACACCCACATCCATACCAACGTAAAGACCTTCCGGAGAACCTTTCTGATAAATAATACAGTTAGCCGGAACGTTGGGCAATGTCCCGGAAATATTGGTCCAGCTAGCACCTCCATTTGTGGACTTGTACACCTTGCTGCCGGCAGTATAATTGGACATGGTGGCATAAATGACATTGGCGTCCGAAGGACTCACGCAAAGGTAGGTCAGACTACCAGCTCCGGCCGGAACAGTCATGGAAGCCCAGTTGGTACCTCCATTAATTGTTCTGTACAGGGCCGAACTTCTTCCGGCATAAAGGACATTGGCATCAGATGGTGCATCGGCCAGGACAGTCAGATCCGAAGAAGAGAGATTGGTTGATATAGCTGTCCAGGTATTTCCCCTGTCAGTTGTTTTATACACATCATTATAGCCGATATACAGTGTTGCCGGGTTATTTGATGAGATAATATAAGGTGTCACCCAGGCTCCTGTACCATCCTGTCCGCCGGGATTAAGGTCAGACCACGAAGTTCCGCCGTTGGAACTTCTGAAAAAGTCACCATAATACAGTTCGCCATACATGTACTGTGCATTGGAGTAATCAATAGCACATTCCATGCCATCGCCACCAATTTCATCCGTCCAGGTTCCACCGGCGCTGCGCAACTTGGTTCCGTTGTCCTGCAGACCTGCGATGACAGCGTTGGTTGTCTGGGAAACGCCGAGGCGATACAACTGACTGATTTGCATACCATTTGTATGGTGCGTCCAGTTTGTACCACCGTTAACGGTTTTATAGATACCCCCATCGTTACCGTCAAACAGCGTTGTATTATTTTGCCACTCCATGGCATGGTGATCGGCATGTACCGTTTGCACTCCACCAGCACCGTTCCAGGTGGCCTTGATGGTCCACGTCTGGCCGGCGTCAGTAGATTTCCAGACATTGACACCACCTGTATAAATGATACTGGCGTTGGTTGGATCTACAGCCACTACCAGATCGTACCAGCCTTGTCCTCCTGAATCGGATCCGTCTGCAGCCCAGCCCAGCAGATTGGGGTTATTTGTCTGCAGCGTATAGCTCGCGCCACTGTTTGTTGAACGATAGAAGCCCAGAAAGCCGCTGTCAGAGCTCTTTGAGCAAAGAGCAACCACGGCCGTAGTATCTGCGGGAGAGTACCCGATGGCAATTCGGCCGGAACCGGAAATTGTCTGAACCAGCGTCCAGTTGAGTCCATTATTCGTACTGCGGTACAATCCACTTCCGGTACAGGCGTAAAAGTTGTTGGCTGTTGCACCTGATTGAGCCTCCACGTCATAGAAATTGGCATTCACTACCTTTGTCCAGGACGTTCCGGAGTTTGTTGTCCGGTAGAGTCCGTTGCTGGCGGCAGCGAGAATATGTGCCTCGTCATTCGGGTCCATGAGAAGCTTTCGTATCAGCACATAGTTTGCCAGTGTGAAAGTCAGCCCTGTGGCAGCCCAGGTGGCACCCCCATCGGTTGATTTATACACGCCTATCGAGCGGGTATCGCCTGCGTCGCCATCGCCGGTTGCCACATACATTATATTGGGGTTGGAGGGCGTGATCAGGATACTTGAGACACCCAGTACAGAAAAATTGTCATATCCTGTACTCCAGGTAGCACCGCCGTCGGTTGTTTTCCAAAGGCCGCCGCTGGGAGACCCCACCCATATAATACTCGAGTTGGTTGGGTGAAAGGCGATAGCGTTTATCCGTCCGAGACCTGCATATCCACCTCCTGTGGTGGTGGGCCCCATGGCAGTCCAGGCGGCCATGGAGTTACCCTTGCCGGAACTCGCGTTGAGCAGCTGATTATATTCTTCCAGACCTGCCATCATGACATCCGGAGAGGGGAAGGTACCGTCAGGGTTCACGCGATTCTCCCAGTAGTGTTCCCAGCGTTTGAAGACCTTGAAGCCTTTGCCTTTTTCAATTGTTTTACCCTCCCAGTATTTGTTGAATGATTCCTGGATTTCGAAGAAGTTGGCGCCGTCTTCAGTTGGTGCGAGCCATGGCTGGGCATGGAGATTTGAATGGTTCAGGAGGGTTGCGATGATAAATGTCAGAAAGAGAGCGGGGGAGAAATTGATTTTTGACATGTTGCGGGATGTAAAAGGTTGAATCCTCTGAAATCGGGAACAGAGGAGTACGGTAATACCGTGTGCCCGTTACGGGGCGATTATGCTATTCCGTAACAAAGTTATACCCTTTCTGACATAAAATCTGTTTTTGGGGTATTTTTTAGAGCTGTAAGGAAATTTTCCACTCGCTCCCCGGCAATGTCTGGCACTGAATAGAGCCTGAAAATAAAAAATCAGTCCCGCAGGGTTATATGTTTATGACTGGCAGGCCGCCCTGCCTTTGCAGACCGGCACTGCCCTCGTCAAACTAATACGTGAAAGGTCTCGTATGAGACGCAACAAAATTATCTTTTTCAATTTATCCTGCCACGATGACTTACTGGTTAGCACTTCTCACTGTGTAGTTGGTCGGTTTTATTTATTATTTGGAAAATAACACCTTTAAAAAAACCGTCAAAGCCCCCCGATTTACGCGTTATCCCGACGTTGAATCTGTTCCCTGTTACGGTATATTTTTCCGGTTATCGCAATTCCACCCTTTTTTGCTCCAAATTCCACCAAACCGTCTTACTTTTGCCGCCGCTTTGACGGACTGGCGTCATTTTTATTGGCTGTTCCGGATTCCTCAACTGTTTTCATTATCAAACTAAATCTTACCGGATGAACTCTCTGGTTTACTTTTTACCGATTTTCGGGGTCATTGGCCTCGTTTACATGTTCTTTCTCCAGAAATGGGTAACCAAACAGGACGCTGGCGACAGCAAGATGCAGGGTATCGCTGCCAATATCGCCAACGGCGCCATGGCATTCCTGAAAGCCGAATACCGCATCCTCGCTGTTTATGTAGTCGTGGCAGGTGCGCTGCTCGGCTGGCTGAGTACGCGCGTTGAGACAAGCCACCCGCTTATTGTTGTGGCTTTCGTTATCGGTGCTCTTTTCTCTGTACTGGCCGGTTTCTTCGGTATGCGTATTGCTACCAAGGCAAACGTACGCACCACGCAGGCAGCACGTACCAGTCTCTCCAAGGCACTGCAGGTATCTTTCAACGGTGGCGCTGTAATGGGCCTCGGTGTAGCCGGTCTGGCTGTTCTCGGCCTCAGCGCTCTTTTCGCTGTTTTCTATGTTTACTTCATGAACGGCGACTACAGTACCGGCGGTCACGTGGTCATGTCACGTGTACTTGAGGTGCTGGCCGGTTTCTCTGTTGGCGCTGAATCCATCGCGCTCTTCGCACGCGTGGGCGGAGGCATATACACAAAGGCCGCCGACGTAGGTGCCGACCTCGTGGGTAAGGTGGAAGCCGGAATCCCGGAAGATGATCCGCGCAACCCGGCCACTATCGCTGATAACGTGGGCGATAACGTAGGCGACGTAGCCGGTATGGGCGCCGACCTCTTCGGTTCTTATGTTGCTACAGTACTCGCTGCTATGGTACTCGGAAACTCTGTTATCCGCGACTCAGGCGGTATTCAGGATGCCTTCGGTGGAATCGGTCCCATCCTGCTCCCTGTTGTAATCGCAGGCGTGGGTATCCTGCTCTCTATAGTAGGTATGTGGCTCGTACGTGTCAAAGAGGGTGCTGCCGCTACTGCCGACACTGTTCAGGGCGCTCTGAACCGCGGTAACTGGACGAGCATTATCCTCACTGCAGCTGTTTGCTACCCCATCATCAACTGGATGCTCCCGGAGCGTATGCTCA
Source organism: Bacteroidota bacterium (assembly GCA_039804245.1). Classification (GTDB taxonomy): domain Bacteria; phylum Bacteroidota; class Bacteroidia; order Chitinophagales; family Saprospiraceae; genus M3007. The sequence goes on along the minus strand of JBDLWO010000257.1, from coordinate 10,650 downwards.
TGTCTTTCTTTGGTCAGGGCTCCGTAGAGGTAACAAGCACCAATGTTTTCAATGCTACCATGATTGGCCTGGTAGTTGGCGCTCTGATTTCTGCCATCACTGAATATTATACCGGTCTGGGTAAAAAGCCTGTACTCGATATCGTCAGGCAGTCAGCCACTGGCTCTGCCACAAACGTAATCGCTGGTCTGGCAACAGGTATGATGTCAACCTGGATGCCCATCGTCATGTTCTCCGGCGCTATCTGGGGAGCCTACACGCTCGCCGGTTTCTATGGCGTGGCCATCGCTGCCTCCGCCATGATGGCTACTACTGCCATGCAGCTCGCTATCGACGCCTTCGGTCCAATTGCCGACAACGCCGGTGGTATCGCCGAAATGAGCGAACTCCCGAAAGATGTACGTGAAAAAACAGACGTTCTCGACTCCGTTGGTAACACCACTGCCGCTATCGGTAAAGGTTTCGCTATCGCTTCTGCAGCTCTGACTGCCCTGGCACTCTTCGCTGCCTATGTTGATTTCACCGGTATCGAAGGTATCAATATCTTCAAGGCCAAGGTGCTGGCTGCCCTGTTCCTCGGCGGTATGATTCCTGTCGTGTTCAGCGCATTCGCCATGCAAAGCGTAGGTCGGGCTGCCATGGACATGGTTCAGGAGGTTCGCCGTCAGTTCCGTGAAATTCCGGGACTGCTCGAAGGTACCGGGAAAGCCGACTATGCCCGCTGTGTTGAAATATCCACCAAGGCTGCCCTGCGCGAAATGCTGCCTCCGGGCCTCATCACCATCGTGACACCTGTTCTGGTAGGCTTTATTATGGGCCCCGAAGCACTTGGCGGATACATGGCTGGTGTAACTGTAAGCGGCGTTATGTGGGCAATCTTCCAGTCAAATGCAGGTGGTGCGTGGGATAACGCAAAGAAATCTTTCGAGAAAGGCGTTGAAATCAACGGACAGATGTACTACAAGGGTTCTGAACCCCACAAGGCGGCTGTTACCGGCGATACAGTAGGTGATCCCTTCAAGGATACTTCCGGTCCGTCCATGAATATCCTGATCAAACTGACGTGCCTCGTAGGTCTGACGATAGCCCCTATTCTGGGTGGCCACTCAGGCAGCAACCAGACCAGCGGTATGCAACTGCGCGAACGTACCAACCGCGTTGAAGTAGAAGGTCCTACCTACAATAATCTGGGTAATGGCAGTAATCTGGGTGTGATTAAAAGTGCCGATTCTCCTCAGCCACAAAAAATGCTGACCGAAAAGCCGGACGCAGTTGCCGAACCCCGCAACCCGGCTGCCACACAGGCACCCGACACCAGGGTGATGACTGCTGAAAAGAAAGCTGAAATGAAAAAAGCAATGAAAGCCGGACAACTTACCGGTGAAGGTCGCGTTGATCAATAAATTGCTTCAGTTATAGTGAAAAGCCGCTCCGGTTATCCGGTGCGGCTTTTTTTTATGATTTCGACACCCGGAGACCCAAAACAAATATATTTTTCCCTGTAAACAGACCCTCCTCTGCACTTGCTTTTCTTAAAAAAAGGGTTTAATTTTGAAGTGAATTAATCATATCACGCTTCAAATACCCTAAAATGCGCAAAAAGAAACAATCCTGGGACATATTCCCGCACCAGCCGCATGACCGGTACGCCCGCAGCGTACTCGGAATACCCAAAGTCGCATCAGACCTGATCCGGTTGTCCGTGCCGCCAGCCATGTTCGAGAGAATTGACATGTCCACGCTGACTCCAGGTCAGGATTCCTTTGTGGATGAGCAGATGGCAGAACATCTGGCAGATGTATGCTACACCGCACAGTCGAAAAACGGTACGCCCGTGCGCGTGAACATCCTCTTCGAGCACAAGAGCGAGCAACCTTACACCGCAGTTTACTTTCAGTTCCTGCGCTACATCGTACAGATTCATTCGTCCGAGCTGAAACAAAACCGGAAGGTATCAGTGGTAATTCCGATTCTGCTGTATCACGGATCCCAACCGTTCAAAAAAGAGCCTATGGAGGATCTTTATACCGATTACAGTGAGGAGTTTCGCGAGGCAATACCACATTACAATTATTATGTTGCCGATATGAGCCATCGGCCAAAAGATGAATATGCTGCCGTAACCTCTGCAATGACGATGTTATTTATCAAAGCTTTGGCAAGTGGAGGCAATCCGGACATTGTCATTCATTCATGGCGGGAAGTCTGTAACTTTGCAGTAACAAATCCGTTGACTGGCTTTGAAGCAGACTTCGTTGTCGTTACGGCCATGTACTTCAGGAAAATTTCACCCAAATTCAATAAAATAATGTTCGGACCCATGGTAAACGAAAACGAAGTTCTGACAGAACAGCATATCAGAAATGCCTTCACCCCCGAAAATTTCGGGTTGATGCTTCAACGCATTGATAATTTCGGCGAGTTCCTGGAAGAAGCCATGGAGAAAGGTATGAAAGAGGGTATCGAAAAGGGTATCGAAAAGGGCATCGAAAAGGGCATCGAAAAGGGTATCGAAAAGGGTAGAGAAGATGCCCGGGCAAGCACCATCAGCACCTTTCTTCAAAAAATGCCTGATATGCCAGACGAGGAAGCAGCCAGCCTGTTCGATGTAACGGTTGAGTATGTGAAGGATCTCCGGAAGAAAATGAAAGCCGTGTAAGTTTACTCATTCGTCAGAATGACCTGACGCATCACACTGAGGGGCTTATTGTGCAGTCCACAACACAAAAAATCCCGGACTCTCCTTTGAGAGCCCGGGAAAAGACATTTAGTCGCTCCATTTATTCTTAAGAAGGCTGATCAGCCTTTTACTTCTTCAAACTCTACATCCTGGGCGCCACCGGCACCACCGGTTTGTCCGCCACGCGGACCGCCTGTAGCGGAATCGTACGGATTTTCAGCTGTCTGGCCGCCGTTGGCAGCCTGTTGAGCAGCATATATATCCTGACTGGCAGTGTTCCAGGCTTCGTTCAGTTCGTTGATCGCTGAGTCAATACGATTGAAATCCTGAGCCTGCTGGGCTGCCTTTAACGTATTAACGGCTTTCTCTATATTTTCCTTGTGTTGAGAAGGAACTTTTTCTCCAAATTCTTTCAGTTGCTTCTCGGTCTGGAACACCAGTGCATCTGCGCTGTTCAGTTTTTCAGCGCGTTCACGAGACTGGCGGTCAGTTTCAGCATTGGCTTCTGCCTCTGCTTTCATGCGGGCAATCTCTTCTTTGGAAAGTCCTGTACTCGCCTCGATACGGATATTTTGCTGTTTGTTGGTGCCTTTATCGAGAGCCACCACATTCAGGATACCGTTGGCATCAATGTCAAAAGACACTTCAATTTGCGGAACACCACGTGGCGCCGGGGGAATACCATCGAGGATAAACCGGCCTACCGAGCGGTTGTCGCGCGCCATCGGGCGCTCTCCCTGGAGGATGTGAATTTCCACCTGTGGCTGATTGTCGCCTGCTGTTGAGTAAATTTTCGACTTCTTGGTCGGAATGGTGGTATTGGCTTCAATAACCACATCGAAAATATTGCCCATTGTTTCGATACCGAGTGAGAGCGGGGTTACGTCGAGGAGTACCATGTCTTTCACGCCGGCGTTACCGGACAGGATGGCACCCTGAACACCTGCTCCGATAGCCACCACCTCATCCGGGTTGACAGAGCGGTTTGGTTTCTTGCCGAAGAACTTTTCCACCTCTTCCTGTATGCGCGGGATACGGGTAGAGCCGCCCACCAGAATAACTTCATCAATCTCAGACGCATTGAGTCCGGCATCCTTCAGGGCCTTCCGGCAGGGTTCGAGTGTGCGCTGCACCAATCCGTCAACCATCTGCTCGAAGCGGGAGCGGGAGAGTTTCATCACGAGGTGCTTGGGCACGCCGTCCACCGCTGTGATATAGGGGAGGTTGATTTCAGTTTCAGCACTGGCCGAGAGTTCAATTTTGGCTTTCTCGGCGGCCTCCTTGAGACGCTGCAGTGCCATCGGATCCTTGCGGAGATCCATGTTTTCCTGCCGCTGGAACTCCTGTGCCAGCCATTCAATGATTACCTGGTCGAAATCATCGCCGCCAAGGTGGGTGTCGCCATTCGTTGACCGCACTTCGAATACGCCACCACCGAGTTCGAGGATGGAGATATCGAAAGTACCGCCACCAAGGTCATAAACAGCAATCTTCACATCGCGGTCGCGTTTGTCGAGACCATAAGCGAGAGCAGCAGCTGTTGGCTCGTTTACGATACGTTTTACATCGAGACCCGCAATAGCTCCTGCTTCTTTCGTTGCCTGACGCTGTGAGTCGTTGAAGTAGGCAGGAACGGTGACTACAGCCTCCGTAACTGGTTCACCGAGATAATCTTCGGCTACTTTTTTCATTTTTTGCAGCACCATGGCGCTGATTTCCTGTGGGGTGTAGAGACGACCGTCAATATCTACGCGGCAGGTGTCGTTGTCGCCCTTGACCACCGTGTAGGCAACGCGATTTACTTCGCTGCCCGATTCGGTGAAGCGCATACCCATGAAGCGTTTGATTGACGCAACGGTGCGTTTGGGGTTGGTGATAGCCTGGCGTTTGGCAGGAGCGCCAATCTTGCGCTCGCCATTGTCGAGAAAACCTACCACCGAAGGGGTGGTACGTGCGCCCTCATCGTTGGCTATAACAATCGGTTCGTTACCGACCATAACGGAGACGCAGGAGTTGGTTGTGCCTAAGTCAATGCCTATAATTTTTCCCATGATTCTGGTTGAATTTCGTGGAAGGGTGATTTACTTGTTTGAGGAATAATCCTTTTGTTTCCCTCTATAATCAACGATTGTGCCATTGCAAAAGACCTGACGGATTGGCAGAAACAACAGACAAAAAGGTATGTTTATGGCAGGAAAAAACTGTTGCATGTGGCAAAAAGACAGTAGCACCCGACCCGGATACTCTACCTGCGTATTTCTATTTCACGGGCCTTCTCAGCCAGCCAGAGCCATTCAAATGCCTGCTTTTTCTCGCGCAGCCTGTCCATCAGGCGGGCAGAGCGTTCTTTGTCGCCCTTCACAGAAGAAATAAACTGCGCAACCATGTTCACAAAATCCATATTCTTCTGGCGAATGTGATCGGGAATCATTTTGTGGGATGTACGCGAAAGAAATACCCTGAAGGCATCAAGCCGGAATGTCAGCAACTCATGATCCAGTTCATACATGCACTTGATTTCCAGACGCTTTCCGGCTATCAGGTAATCAGTGTAGGGCGACGTGTCCGGAATCTGATCAAGACACTCTTCAAAACGGCCTGCTCCAAACAGGTAATAGGCCTTGTTCAGCCGGTAAATATCACGGGTTTCGTTCTCCCCTATTATTTCATCCCTGTATTTTTCGATAAATCCGAGGGCCCAGTCGTGCTGCTTCGCACGGGCAGCATACTCCGAAACAGCCAGATAGCGACTGGGGTGCAGCTTGCCTTCGTGGTGCAGGAAACCTCTGTCCAGGTTGTCGCGATATAACTCGGAAAGAACTTCATAAATACCTTCTGCCTCCGGATTGTCAAGCAGAATCATGACGCAGAAGTTGCGCAGATAGGTGTAGAACTGCTGTAATGCATCCGGATCAAGGTAACGCTCGTATTGAAGCAGCATCTCAAACAAGTGCTGTGCATCGGCAGAATCAAGGTGTTCTTTTACGAGCATGCCAAATATGGTGTATTGCACACGTATCCGCGGCGATACCTCCAGTACATGCTCCGGGATGGAGTAGTTGTCTATGTAGGTCTGCATTCTGTCGGTTACCTCCAGACTGGAAATCCGTTTTTGCAGCAAATAGACATTAAGCAGCGGGAGCTCGTTGAGGTGGCGGTGCGATTCGAGGGCGTCAAGTACATTGGGTATATTAAGGTCTCCCTTTCGCTTGTTGTACAGGCTCTCGTGGTCGAAAATAGCGTGTTCGAGCAGAAATTGATGGTGGAAAAAGTACCGCTGGTGCTGAATTGACTCCTTCTGCTGCTTCTCGAGGCGATTCAGTATCTGTACCTGCCTCGACTCAAGGCCGCGCAACCGCATCACTTCAGACAAATCATACATCTGCTGAAATTCATTCTCGCTGCGCAGATAATACAAGGTATGCATGACTGCCCTGACAAATTTCTGCGCATCCACCATTACTTTCTCGAGCTTCCCGTCAACGGGCGTTTCGTCCGGAAAGAGATAATTGTAGGCTTCTGAAGATGGGAGATCTGATTTCGGATTTTCCGAAAGATGATAATTGCACCACTCGAGCAATGGCCAGACATAGTTACGGCGCGGGCCGCCGTTGAAATGTACAATCGCGGCATATTCCCTGAGCTGCAGGCGTTCGGCAGGGGTAAGTACAGACAACAGTTCTACCAACTGGGATTCTTTCATCGGAATTGGCGGCAAATATGGGGCGGATGAGTACGGTTCTGTTCTTTACAAGTTTGTTCAGGATTTTCTGCCGACGGCAAAAGTAATCGTATTTTTTATCTGTTTTTGCCTTTTTGAAAGCACACAGCCAAAGCTGCATATCTGAAAAATGGCGAAAAATGAGCCATTTTTGAACCTGCGAGGGCATTCTGAACAAGCTGCAAATATTCGACGCATAAACGCACGAATATCTCCTGTTATTTTACGCCTGACGGTGACGGCGTTTCTGCCGGTGATGACGCTCCACCCTCCCCGATCTCAGGCGCCGGATATATTTTTCCAGTTCCACAGCATGGAATACAAAGAGGGCTAGTCCTGTGCTCACAATCAGCTCTTTCAGCGAGAGTGGCTGCGTTTTCAGAATTTCATTCATGAAAGGCAGGTATATCACAGCCATCTGCAGGGCGAAGGTAGCCAAAACGGTAATTATCAGCGGGCGATTGCTGAAGATTCCCTTTTTGAAAAGGTATGTTCTTTCACTGCGTATCCCCATGACGTGGGCCAGTTGAGAAAGCGACAGCACGGTAAATACCATCGTTTGCCAGTGCTCAAGTCCCTCTTTCAGAGCCCAGGCCTGTACGCCAAGCGTTACTCCGGCCATAAGCAGCCCCATCCACAATATATGCAGCCCCACCCCGTCGGAGAAAAGGCTCTCCCGCGGTGATCGGGGTGGCCGGTGCATGATGTCCCGGTCAGCCTGCTCGCCGGCAAGCGCCAGGGCAGGAAGGCCATCGGTAACCAGATTGATCCATAATATATGAATCGGGAGCAGTGGTATGGGCATTCCGAGCAGGGGCGCCATGAAAATTGCCCATATCTCCGCACTGTTGCAGGTCATGATGTACTTGACGAACTTCCGGATATTGTCAAAAATTCTCCGGCCCTCACGCACTGCGCGTACGATGGTGGAGAAGTTGTCATCGAGCAGTATCAGGTGTGCAGCCTCCTTGCTGACATCGGTTCCATTGATTCCCATGGCTACACCGATATTGGCGGCCTTGAGTGACGGCGCATCGTTTACGCCGTCGCCTGTCATGGCCACATAATGTCCTTTCTGCTGCAGCGCCCTCACAATACGCAGTTTCTGATCGGGCGACACCCGGGCATAAACTGATATTTGTTCGACCAACCCCAGAAAAGTTTCATCGTCCATATGCTGCAACTCGCGGCCGGTAGCCGTGAACCCGCTATCTGTCAGGATACCAATCTCACGGGCAATCGCATTGGCTGTGGCAGGGTGATCACCCGTAATCATAACCGGCTTTATACCAGCCGATCTGCAAATTCGGACAGATTCCTTTACTTCATCACGGGCCGGATCAATCAGGCCGGCCAAACCTGCCAATGTCAGTTCCATTTCCACCTCTGCATAGCTGAAAGGCTCGGGCAACCTGTCGGTTATCCTGAAAGCATAGGCCAGCACCCGGATACCCTTTTCTGCCCACTCATCCGACATGATGCGAAGTATGTCCGCATCAGAACTGCTGGAAAGTGCCTGTGCTACTGACTCAGCGGCGCCTTTTGTAATAATCAGGAACTTGCCGTCCAGATGGTGTACCGTTGTCATGCATTTTCGATCCGAATCGAAAGGCAATTCAGCCACCCGCGGAAACCTCTCCGCTACTTCGGTATATTTTTTAAAGGAATTATCGCCAATGACCCGGTTGACCAGCGCCAGCTCTGTTGACTCGCCAAAGGGTTCCTGTGCAAAATTGAACTGAATGTCGTGATTCAACGCCATTCCCATCTGTATGGCCGACCAACCGGGCGTCAGCTCGGGCGCCGGATGCTCATACAGGGCGGTCACTGTCATCCGGTTCTGGGTGAGCGTACCTGTTTTGTCGCTGCATATATAGGTAACGGATCCGAGCGTTTCCACTGCCGGCAGTTTCCTCACCAGTGCATTTTTTCTTGCCAGCCTCGATGCTCCTCTCGACAAAGCCACGGTTATGAGCGCAGGCAGGGCTTCCGGTATGGCCGCTACTGCCAGACTGACCGATAAAAGCAGAATGCGAAAGGGATCCTCTCCCCTGAGCACACCGGTTACAAACAGTATCAGACAAATCAGCAGAATAATCCAGGAAAGGCTCTTGCCAAATTGCTGCATGCGCACCTGCAGGGGCGTATGTGGCTCCTCTTCCTGCAACATGCCGGCAATTTTGCCCAGTTCGGTTCTCATCCCGGTTTCTGTTACCAGTCCCCGGGCCCGGCCATTCACTATGAGCGTACCCTTGAAAAGCATGTTAACCTGATCCCCCGGAGGTATATTCTCTCCGGTCAGTACGTAGTTCTTTTTGTCTGCCGGTACAGACTCACCTGTTAGCGACGACTCGTCGGCGCGAAGGGAGTGCGCTTCAACAAGCCGGATATCGGCCGGCACCACATTGCCAGCCTCCAGCAATACCAGATCGCCCGTTACCAACTCCCGGGCCGGAATCACGACTGGTTTCCCGTCGCGTAACACCTGTGTCTGGGTGACAGCCATTTTTTTCAGGGCATCCATGGCCTTTTCTGCGCGATATTCCTGGACAAACCCTACAACCGCATTCAGAATAATGATGACAAGTATGATAATGGTATCTGTCAGATCGCCCATGAAACCCGAAAGGGCAGCCGCAACGACCAGAATCAGAATCATGAAGTCGCGAAACTGCCCCAGAAAAAGCAGCCAGGGTGGCGTTTTTTTCTTTTCCTCCAGTTCATTCGGACCATGATGTATCAGTCGCTCCCTGGCCCTCGGCGAAGAAAGCCCTTCTGCAGATGTCTTTACTTCTCTGATTACTTCTTCAACAGACTGGTTGTAATAGCTGGCCATAGGGGGATCTGTTTATTTATTTTCGTTTTCCGAACTTGACCACAAAATCCACGTACGGAATTCCAATTACTATTTCTGACGCGATATCCGGGTTATTCACAAAGGCAAGGTCAACCGCCAGTTTCTCGCCGAAAAACCGGACCCCGTAAGAGAAAAACGGGTAGTATGAATCATTGGGGATAATCCAGTTCTCCGAAAGCAGGGCCACCTTTTTGGAAACGCGCGTCAGGCCTGAAAAGGTAATAATCGGCCTGGCTGAAAACTCTCCGTCAACGAACCCCCACCCCACTCCGGCAGTGATATTTTTGTTAACTGTTCCTCTGGTAATTACGCCGTAAGCTATTCCCAGTGTATTGCTGTCAAAAAAATCGCCGACGTTCACGAGCAGTAGTCCGCCACCCAAAGCCGTTTTTTCGCCCGTCTTGAAACCCACTTTGGGGGTAAGAATGAACGATGGCGATCCATTGAAGGTAGAAATCAACTCTATTCCGCCACCAATGGAAAAGTAGTCGGTAACTCCGTAGTTGAATGAGTTCAGCAAAAGCCAGGTATTCTGGTAGTATCCTTCTCCCTTTTTCAGATTGAAAGCAGAGGGGCCAAACAGATACCGGGTGGCATTCGGATTTTCAAACCAGTACTCTCCCTTGTGTATGGAAGTGATGTCAATGGATGTCATTTCCCGTATCTGGCTGACGGGCACATTGGCCTCTACGCCCGATAGCGTGGTCAGGGAAAGAACGCCCTCTCCCCTGCTTTTGATTTTGCCCAGCAGGACGGTACCATCGAGCATCTCTATCCTGACGTTGGTGGCCGTGTCGCGCGGAGGAGCCGAAACCGGATTTTGTGCCGACAAGCCCGCCAGAATCAATATACAACAGGCTGTCAGTAAAAGACGGTCGGTAAAAGACGAGTTTACAAAGGTTCTTTTCATCGCAGATACAGTTTGTTTCGAAGGCAAAATTGCAGGTATTGGACGCCCCGGAATACGTAATTAATCACCCGAAGCAGTGATTTTTGTTATGTAACCTACCAGCCGATTCCGTAATCTTCGCCGTGGTTACTGCTGCCACCCCAGAAGCTCCCGTTTTTCCGGTCGAAGTATATGGCATTGACGGGCCCGCTGGTGCGCGGACGGAACGACAGGCTGTAACCCATTATACCCAGCTCTTTTCTGATCCAGGGTGGAGTCAGGTCGTTCATAATGAGCGAACCCGGCTTTTTTTCATGATCTCCAAAGCTGGAAAACATCTGGTTGGTGATGAACCCGGGCGATTCACAGGCCTCCTGCACGGTCATGTCGAACTCCACCATGTTGAGGAAAAACTGGAGCAGCAGCTGATCCTGCTCGTCGCCCGCCTGTTTGGCAAAGGAAAGGTAAGGTTTGCCGTCTTTCAGGGCCATGGAAGGGGTCAG
>JBDLWO010000256.1:0-4871 GCA_039804245.1 Bacteroidota bacterium | reverse complement strand
CAAAAAACGCTGGAAACAGCGAAAAAAAGATGCTGAAAGCTGTGTGTGATTATAGAGACAATGGTTCTTCGTCTTCTGTAGTTTGTGAAAAAGAATGATTCAACGATAGCTTCTTCGAGCCCCAGGATTCGTACAGTCAGGATGCTGCCTGCCAATCTGAAGAGAGAAACGGCCCCGTGACATCCGACATCTCTGATTCAGTGAACTTGTACCCCAACCCGGCGACTGAATTCTTGGTGTTAAGCACGAGCATACCCTTTAGTCGTGGGCAAGTGCAGGTGTTCAACAGCCAAGGGACATTGGTGCGAAGTATGAATCTGACAGGCGTCGCCACGAGTATGCCAGTAACAGATTTGCCGGAAGGGGTTTACTCCCTGCATGTCCGTTTGGACGGCGGCATAATTGCGCACAAGGTTTTTGAAAATCGGTGGTGGCTTACAAGTGTTGATTTAATCCGAAGAAATAATGGTTGATGAATAATCCATTGATGGTTTTGTGTATGATTTCTGATTTAGAGAAACAGATGGTTTTTCGCGTCAATCTCTTTATTCTGGTTTGAAGTATGAGATGCTTTCGCTCTAAAGACTGGAGTTCAACTTTGCTTGCAACGTGCTCTTCAGGAATCAGGTAGTCTTGATATGCAATCCATTGATCTGTGATCCAACGCATAACTGATACCGCCGCACTGATAAGCATCTTCTTTAATCGTTGGAAAGCAGCATTGGTACTTCGGCCAAATGTGAAGGCCACAATTTGGCCATTTGAACTATCCTCTACCCACCAAAGCCACTGTGGAACCTTCTTTTTGCCACAAATAACCACATTTCATCTACTTTAACCACTAATTCGTCAGAGGGCATGAATGCGTAGGATGGATTGACAAACAAAACGCGATTACTTTTTTTAAAATGGTTCATCACGGTATTTCTATTCACTTTCAGAACACGAGCTGTGTCACGGATGCCATTCTCATTCATAGCCATTTGACTCATCTGAGCTTTGACTTCAGGCATATGCCCTCGATTGATGTAATCATTCAAAAAGCACTTCTGGTAAGCATAGCAGCGATACCGCTGCGTGCCGTTCCTGGTACTGCCATGTCTTATAACCTGTTCTACCTCACCATAATGAGGGCATTTAATTGCTTCAAGTACCATGAGGTGAAAATACGAATTCTACACTTTAAAGCCACTACCCATTTTTTCACTCTTTCAACGTTTTATTATGAAAGGTTTTCTCAAATTACGATTTTTCGGACCAAGGTCGAGCCGCTATGCGGTTCCCGTCTTTATCCTCCTTATCGGAGGATTCACCTCTGTTTTGGCCATCTTGGGCTGCAAAAAAGAAAGTGTCGCAGTCAGCCATCAAGAAGAAAGCAGTAGTAGCATTGGCGGTGCCACCCTAATCCCATCCTGTAGCGAGCCTTTGCCCGCAAACACCGTGCTTGAACTAATCCGTACACCGGACGACCCCGTGAACGATCGGATTAACATGATGCTGTACCACTACGGACAGGCGCTCCGTGTAGTAACGCAAAACCCCACCTACCTCTGCTATCTCGAAACCGCAATGCTTGCAGACACGGGCGGCATCGGGGTTTCGCTCTACGCACTTGCCCAGGGAAATGCGGCTTTCGCTCAAGAGCTGAACATCTCCCTCAGGCAGTCAATGGCCAATCACGAAATTTATCCCAAAGGCGAAGAAGAAGGCATTGACTCATCCATTGCAGACCCCGGTTGGGATGCCAATGCATTCTTGCGCGGGAAAATGGAGTACGTGCCCTACAAGTATGAGCCGGTCGTTTATTTCATTAAACGTCCGGCCGAGTGTGTACCGAGCATACAACCAACCATCGTGATTGCCCAGGATGTCAACGATTGCGACGACGTGGCGGGTTGGAGAGGCACCAACGAAGTTTTGGTAGGCGAAGACGAAGCCAACACGTCATCCGAACCGATAATTTTCGTCGGGCCGGGCTTGGGCGTGTATCAAAGCACCTCGTTTACGGGAGGGGTCAATCAAGTTATCTTGACCGAACCGGGAATGGACAATAATAGCAGCTTCAACGGAGACCAAGACGTCAACGACCGGTCCGATGTGGCATCACTCTACCAGATAAAAGCGGGATACCGTTACGAAAGCGGCGCACGTTCAGATATTATTGGCTGGGTGACGACATTTGGCTCTCCCGCTACACGCTTCCCCTTTACTATAGTGACTTGGGCTGGTTTCAACCCACGCAAAATTCACAAGAACGACATCAACGCATCAACCATTTTTACCGACATGCCCGCAGCCTTCCCGCTTCCATTGGCAATATACACATCCGGCTCATGGGTATTTTACGGGACTTGGGAAAACGACTGGTGGGCAGGCGTCAAAACGATCGTCAACCCATGTTCGGTGTGGATTGACCACTCGGTAAATGTCCGAATGAAATATTCAAACGAGTGGTACTTTTTCAACTGTGGCGTGGCAAGCAGCCTGTGGCCCACTACGGGATCTACATGGACGGTAAACAACACCAAGTGCCGTTTTACCCTGAAGCGGACAATCTAATTTCCATCCTTAACGAGCAGGCAGGCATATCACATGATGTGTCTGCTTGCTGTTTAAAATCAATAGATTATGCGAATTTTACTCGTTACTTTGTTCATAACCCTGGCCGCCATGCCAAACGGGCAGGCTCAAACCAAACTGATTCGGATAAGCCCCCAGTTCGGTTTTCGCATGCACGACGACACATACTCCGCCGCGAAACATGGTGGCGGCAGAAGGGTTTTGGCCTCTCCTACTGCAGGTATTTTCATTCACTTTGGCAAATCGCCCGTAAGCCTCGGCTGGCAAACGGACATCAACGGGCAGATGAGCGTCCCCACTTTGGACAGTACTGACTATGCAATCTGGTTTTTGAATGAAACATGGATTTCGCACCAGGTTGAACTGCGCTACTCATTTGAAAAAATCTATCTCGGATTGGGTGCATACTGGCAGCGGCGTGAGGGGTATATTAATCACTTAATTCCCATTCCCGGAGTAATTGAATGGAAGACCTCGGGCTTACACTTGTCTGCAGGCTTGCCGTTTTCCAGTATTGACATCGAGTACAGAACACGAATAAAACTACAGCCGGACTTTGCTACCATAATTAGTTCCTCTCAACATTCGCTGCTTCTGTTGTACAACCTTGGCAAAAGACGGAATCCTGGTAGCGGCAATAAAACTTTGGCGATAAACGGCCTGACTGGCGTGCGGTTTTTCCCGACTGGAAACATAGAACTGCTGACAGGCGAAGATTTCACACCAATAGGTATCGCGCCGCTTGTAGGGATTGAGCTTCTACACAAAAAGTCTGGCATTTCGCTCAACCTTGAACGAGACTGGTGGCTCGCCCTTAACGGCGGTAGTTTCCGACGCGATGTGAAAGGCTATATCAATTCGGCTTTTATTGGTTTAGGATACCATAAACTGCTCCAAAACGATCGGCATATACGATTCAGGGTCGGCGGGTCATTTATCATTGACTATGATAAATTGGTCGATATTAGCCTATCAACTCCGAATAAAGATAAGCTTGGAAACTATCAGGTAAAAGGGATAGGAGCAATGGTTTCTTATGAATTGCTGCCGGACACCGATATTGAAATCAAGCACACCTTCCCTTGGTTGGGAGACAAGCTATTCAATCCGACGCGGTTTTCATTGGGTCTGATTTACAGGTACAATCCTGACTGAAGTGGCAGGCTCTACCTGGACAGTTCTGGATCGATGATAAAGAAATTATGCTCAACAGACGATCACATTTCCGGGGAGGTATACTTGAGACTTGAATGGGGGCGGTCAAAGTTATTACTTTTGAACAAGTAGTGTCCTTGTTCTACCCCTCGTTTACCAGTGCCACTCTAAAGTAGAAATTCCGGTTCAGGTTTTCAAAGGCAGCAGGGGTTTTGTACTTGAGACTTGAGTAAGAGAAGCCAAAGTTATTACCATTGTGCAAAACAGATTTCTGTGTCAGGGCTTTGTTATGATCTGATACAGAAATCTGAACACAGCCCGGAAAACCTGCCCCCCTCACCCCTCAAACAACTCCAGCGCCAACTTCTTGCCGTTCATGTTATGCTGACGGGCGCGGTACAGCTTGTGGGGCAGATACGGACGACCGTGCTTGGTCTCATGGAATGACAGGCGGCATTTCTTGCTGCAAAACAACTGCCAGGTCGTGCGCTCCAGATAGGGCTTGCCGCACTGTTTACAAGGCTTGGCCTGTTGATATACCGGCATTTCAGGGGTTTTATTCACCTTCGCCGGCTCATTTTCAAGTTCCTCCAGCAGGGGCGTAAGCGCCTCAAACTCCCTGATCTTTGCCCGCAGCCGGTAATTCAGTCTGTTCTCTACCGCCCACCGCAGCTCGCCGACCAGTCCGGGACTGAATGAATAATAACCCGGCACCACCACCTCTGTCATGCCTGAGCCCTTGCGGTGTACCTCCTCAATCCCGATACTGAAAATGAAAACACCCATCGCGATCAGCGTAAACCACGCCAGTCCGCCCCCGTAACGACTGGTGCGCACGGAAACCGCCTCTACAGCCGACCGGTTCGACACACTGACCCGCTCCAGCGCCTCCCGGCGGTCAGCGGCGATCTGTGCCAGCCGCTCGTCGCGGCGACGTCCGGCATCCAGCAGAGCATCCGTCTTTTTGCGCTCCAGCATCCCGATCTCCAAGGCCTGTTGTGAGGTCGCATCCGGATTTCGCTCGATTTTACGGCGATAACGCGCCTCCACACCCCGCTGAAGCGACAAAAACTGCTGTTCAAGCAGGGCCGAATCGCTCCGCCACAGCGACAGCGCATTCTCCCGATCGTCCTCCG
>JBDLWO010000255.1:0-8119 GCA_039804245.1 Bacteroidota bacterium | reverse complement strand
CGCGATGCCGTTGACAGTGGCGACCCTTATACCACCCTCATCCAGTATCAGGAAATTTTCCCCAATCGCCAGCTTACGCCCTTCGAACAGTCGAGTCTGCGACCACTCGACGTCACTTTTTATCCGCGGGAAAGAGGCCCCTACAACTTTGAATTGCCGGATGGATACCCCGGTGTGTCGGCTGGTTTTACAGCCGACGGAACCCTGAATCTGCCAGCCACCCGCTGGGCAGGTTTCATGCGCGAAGTCACAACCAACGATTTTGAAGCGGCGAACATAGAGTTTGTGGAGTTCTGGATACTGAACCCGTACATGGAGAAAAACGATGGCTCTCCGGTATCGGATGCCGGATCCATGTATCTTGATCTGGGTTCCATTTCAGAGGATGTTATGCGCGACTCTCGCCAGTTCTTCGAGAACGGCCTGCCCGCAGGCACCAACAACTTTATTACAGACAGTACCACCTGGGGTCGTGTTCCCATCGAACCTCCGGTTGTCAATGCCTTTGATAACCAGGAGCAGAACCGTGTGCTCCAGGATCTGGGTCTCGATGGTCTGAATAACGACAATGAAAAGGTATTTTTCAAACAGTGGTACGATATTATTCAGAGCTCCAACCTGTCGCCCAACTTCAAGACGGCTGTTGCGGACGACCCGTCCAACGACGATTTCAAATACTTCCGCGATCCGGAGTTCAACAACAACCCGCCCGGGTTGCTGATGCGCTACCGTCAGTTCAACAACACCGAGGGCAACTCTCCGGTGAACCAGTCGAATAACCTGAACCCGTCGGCCACCAACTACCCGGATCAGGAAGATCTTAACCGCGACCGCTCGCTCAACGAAACAGAGGCGTATTTCAGGTATAAAATTGAATTCCCCAAAACTATTAAAAACGGCCAGGAGGTAATTGATGAGGAGCATCCCGCTGTCAGGGATCTGATCGCCAACACCGTAACCTTTACCAAAAACGGTAAAGAATACACGTGGTACCGCTTCAAGGTGCCGCTGGATCTGCGTCGCCGCAGTGCCTTTGGCGGTATCCAGGATTTCCGCTCCATCCGCTTTATACGTATGTACTGGAAAGGGTTTACCGAGCGTACTACCTTCCGCTTCGCTACACTCGAGCTGGGTCGCAACCAGTGGAGACGCTTTACCCAGGCACTTCCCAATACCGACCCCAACCCGACAGGGTCTGTCTGTGACGTAGGCTATTCCCAGATCCCGTTCGATATAAACGCAGTGAGTATTGAGGACAACTCCGCCCGTTTGCCGTTCAACTATACGATTCCTTTCGGTATTCGTCGCGAACAGTCGGTCGGCGCCTTTCCTGATATTCTCCAGAATGAGCAGGCACTTGCCATGAGTGTGTGCAGCCTGTCGTATTGCGATGCCCGTGCGGTATTCAAAACACTTAACATGGATCTTCGTCAGTACAAACGCATGAAAATGTTTGTACACGCGGAGGCATCTGATCCCGCCAATTTCCCGCTCGACTCTACCGATCTGAAGGTGTTCATCAGGCTGGGATCCGATTTTGTGAGCAACTATTACGAATATGAGTTGCCTCTTTACCCTTCCAATGAACTCAACCTGAATGGTAATCCCGACAGCCGCGAATACAAGGAAGAGGTGTGGCGACCCGAAAACCAGTTTGATTTTCCGCTGGATCTGCTCGTCAACATCAAAAAAGAGCGGAATCTCAATCCCGACTGGCCACTCAGTACACCATATATATCTACTGATCCCGAAAGGCCAACGGCACGTGTCAAGGTGGTGGGCAACCCCAATATCGGGTATGTAAAGGGCGCCATGATAGGAGTCCGGAATGTGGACGAAACAAATAACAAAAGTAACCTCCATTGCGTCGAACTCTGGCTCAACGAGTTGCGCCTCAGCGGATTCAACGAGAAAGGAGGCTATGCGGGACTGGCTCGTGTTGATATTCGGATGGCCGATCTTGGTAATGTATCCGTTGCAGGAAACTATACCAGTATCGGATGGGGAAGTATAGAGGAGAAGCTGGCACAGCGTCAGCGGGAGGAAATAATCCAGTACGACATCTCTGCCAACCTCGAGCTGGGCAAGTTCCTGCCCGAAAAGGTGGGGCTGAAGCTCCCCTTCTACGCGCAGTATTCCAATATTACCAAAAATCCGGAATTTGACCCGTACGATCTCGATATCCGCCTGAAAGACAAGCTTCGCGACGAAACGGATCCATTCAAACGGGATTCCATCCGCGCAGGCGCACAGGACGTGAACATTATCAGGGGGTACAACTTTACCAATGTGCGCAAGGAACGCAAGGGCAAGCCCCGCACACTGCCTCTTCCCTGGAATATCGAGAACTTCAGCCTCACCTATGCTTTCAACCAGCAGAAAATCCGCACGCCTTTCATCCTGAACGGAGAGCAAAATCAGTACAAGGGAGCTATTGACTGGAATTATTCCACCGGACTGAAGCCGCTGCAGCCGTTCAAAAGTCTGATTAAAAATGATAAATTCCTGAAGTTTATAACGGATTTCAATTTTAATCCGTTACCCGAAACGTATGGATTCAGCACCAATCTGGAGCGACTGGCTTCTGTTACCACCTACAGATTTGCAGGAGAAGACCCGCAGCTCAACACCTATTACAACCGGCGGTTCACCTGGGACAGAAACTACGATCTGGGCTGGACCATCTCCAAATCCATACGCTTCAACTTCGATGCCACTGCACGCAGTCTGCTCGACGAGCCACTGCAGTTCGACCAGACCGGAAGGGAGGTTACCCAGACGGAACGCAATCAGATACTCTGGAACAATTTCAAAAATCTGGGCCGCCCCAAAGGATATACCCATAATGCAAGCCTGAGCTGGACACTGCCGTTCAAGTCAATTCCTTTCATGGACTGGGTTACCATGAAGGCTTCCTACACTACGGGCTATACCTGGACAGCACAGTCGCTCAAGCTCCAGAATCTGGATGCAGGCGACTATCAGGACAGGCTGAATGAGCGGAATCTTGGTAACGTAATCCAGAATAACAATACCCGACAAATCAACGGAGATTTCAATCTGGAGACGCTCTACAATAAGAGCAAGTACCTCGCCTTGATCAATAAACCGGCCAAATCAGGCGGTAAAAATGGCAGCGGCGGCAAGGCCGACGATCTGAAAGCGCCGGGCGACGATAGCGGTGGCGGCACACCAGGCGGTGGCAAGTCCGGCGGCGGAAAAGCACCGGGAGGAAGAGGTGCAGACGCAGGCAAATCACCCGCAGGAGGAAAGGCTCCTTCAGAAAAAGGCAAAGACCCCGCATCAGATCGCAGCAAGCAGGATGATCCGGCTGCAAACCCGGCAAAAAGCGCTGCAGGGCCTGCTGGCGGAACAGGTACCGATGGCAACGCAGCTCTGCCAGTGCGTGATAAAGCCGGAAATGCCGGCAAAGCAGGTGGAGGCGACCCTAAAGCTGGCGGTGGCGATCCAAAAATGCAGGGCAAGATTACAGAACGCGATGACAAGGGAGGAAACACCGATAAAAAGAAAGAACGACAGCCCTCCATGGCCGAACGAATTGCCCTGCGCCCGCTCATGCTCGTACGCAAGGCGCGATTCAACTATACGGAGACCTTTACCAGCATGGTGCCCGGCTTCACCCCGGATGCCAAACTGTTCGGCCTCAGTGAAGGCTTCGCCGCTCCGGGATGGGAGTTTGTAGCAGGTATGCAGCCAACAAGCGAATGGCTGGACGACGCCGGAAGACAGGGCTGGATCACGCACCGCCCCGAACTGAACCAGCAGGTCACCAGAAACTACACCCAGAACTTCGATGCCGGAGTTACTATCGAGCCGTTCCGCGACTTCCGGGTGGAGGTAACGGCCAACAGGCAGTACACCAAAAACGGTACGGAACTGTTCAAGGATCAGAACTTCATCGTTCATCCGGATTCGGTAGATTACCAGCACCGTGCCCAGCGTGACATGGGAAGCTATACCATTTCGTACTTCTCCATGCAGACACTGTTCAACAACGATATCAACGGGCTCTTCCAGCGCTACGAACAGTACAGGCCCATCGTGTCGAAACGACTCGGTACTGCGGCCAATAATCTGAGTGAACACCCCATTGACAAAGGTTTTGTCAATGGATACGGAAGAATCCAGCAGGAGGTACTCATCCCGGCGTTCATCTCCGCATACACCGAAACGGATCCCAATACGGTCAATCTGGATATCTTCAAGACCCTTCCTTCGGTTAACTGGAAACTGAACTACAACGGCTTGAGCAAAATCGGAAATCTGAGCAAGATTTTCTCCAGCGTACAGATATCGCACGGTTACAAGAACACGCTGACAGTCAACTCCTACAATACCGACCTGTTCTTTGAACCGTCGAATCCATATCAGATAGATGAACTGAACTTCAACTATGTAGCGCGCTATGAAATTCCGCAGGTAGTTATCAGGGAGGATCTTCAGCCGCTGTTTGGTCTGGATGTAAAAATGAAAAATGATATGACATTCAAGGCAGATTTCAAGAAATCCCGCTCGCTGGCCATGTCATTCATTGACTATCAGCTGGCCGAAAGCCGGTCCACCAGCTATTCGGTGGGCTTTGGCTACAGAATGAAAGACGTGAATATCCCGTTCCTGACAGGTAAAAAGAAAACACAGGCCAAAAAGAAAACAACTAAAAAGCCGGATCCGAATGCTCCTCCGACACCCAACGGCTCTACCGGTGGAGGTACACAGGCGAACGACCTGAATATCAAGTTCGACTTTGAGGTGCGCGATGACATCACCATCAACCACCTGCTCGACAGTCCGAATCAGGCAGTACCTACCCGGGGCGCCCGTACCATCAGCATCAACCCTGCTGTTGAGTATGCCCTGAACAAACGACTGAAATTGCGCCTGTTCACCGACTATCGCAAAACGGTGCCCAAAACATCACAGTCGTTCCCGATTACTACACTGAGTTCGGGTATCACAGTCCAGTTCTCACTGAACTAAAGCAAGATGAAAAAAACAATTGCCATACTCACCGGCGGTGACTCCGCAGAAAGGGTGATATCGCTGAAGAGCGGGCAGGTAGTGAAGGACTACCTGCCCGCCAACCAGTACCGGGCTTTTCTGATAGATATTCAGAAGTCAGACTGGCGTGAGGCTGAAACAGGTACACCCGTTGACAAGAATGATTTTTCCATCACGCTGAATGGAGAGAAAATCAGGTTCGACTGTGCCTTTGCCGCCCTGCACGGCAGCCCGCTCGAAGACGGCAAATTACAGGGGTATCTGGAACTGATGGGTATTCCATACACCTGTTGCGACGGCTACGTGAGCGCGCTGACCATGAACAAGCACAATACAAAAACACAGCTCGCACCGCACCATATACCTATGGCCAGGTCTGTATTGTTGCGAAAAAATGAATCTTTCGATGAAGGCGAACTGCTATCCATGGGACTGCCGCTTTTTGTAAAGCCCAACGACAACGGATCAAGTTTTGGAGTCACAAAGGTCAAGGCGGCGGAAGAGTTGTTGCCTGCTGTTGAAGAAGCATTCCGGTACAGCCACGAAACGGTGGTAGAATCATTTCTGCCCGGGCGGGAATTTTCAAACGGCGCCCTGCGGGTGGATGGAGAAATAATCGTACTGCCTATCACAGAAATCATTTCTGAAACCGAATTTTTTGATTTCGCGGCCAAATATGAGGGCAAGTCCAGGGAAGTGACACCCGCAGAGTTGCCTGATCAGCTGACAGCCCGTTGTCAGGCGTCCACCAGGCAACTGTACGATTTGCTTGGATGCCGGGGTGTGGTCAGGTTCGACTATATCCTGGTGGGCGAAACATTTCATTTTCTGGAGGCCAATACGATACCCGGTATTTCACCTGCCAGCATCGTACCCCAGCAGGCGCGCGCGCACGGGTGGGAGCTTGGTGAATTCTTCAGTCTGCTCATCGAACAGGCTTTAAAACGGTAAAATTTCAATCTGAATACACAAGATGCTGAATCTGAAAAATCTGAAGCACACTGGCTCAGACAATTTCTTTCTGATTGCCGGGCCTTGCGCCATTGAAGGCGAGCAAATGGCTTTTGATATAGCCGGAAGGGTAAATGAAATTTGCACCAGACTGCAGATACCATATATATTCAAGGGGTCGTACCGGAAGGCCAACAGAAGTAAAAAAAGTTCCTTTACCGGTATAGGCGACGAAAAGGCCCTGGATATTCTCAAAAGGGTGGGTGAACACTATGACATCCCCACTACGACCGATATACATTCGGATGAGGAGGCTGCACTGGCTGCGGCTTATGTGGATGTATTGCAGATTCCGGCCTTTTTGTGTCGCCAGAGCAGTCTGCTTTCTGCTGCTGCACAAACCGGCAAAGTGGTCAACATCAAGAAAGGGCAGTTTCTGAGTCCGGAAGCCATGCAGTTTGCAGCAGAAAAAGTGAGAGAGGAGGGAAATCCGAACGTCATGCTGACCGAGCGGGGCGCCATGTTTGGCTATCAGGATCTGATCGTCGACTACAGGGGTATCCCGGTAATGCAGTCGTTTGGCGCTCCGGTGGTACTCGATTGTACACACTCGCTGCAGCAGCCGAATCAGAGTTCGGGTGTTACCGGAGGTCGGCCTGCGCTGATAGGAGTAGTTGCCCGTGCCGGGGTGGCTGTGGGCGTTGACGGATTGTTCATAGAAACCCATCCGAAACCCGCTGAGGCGAAGTCAGACGGGGCAAATATGCTTCCGCTCGACCAGCTGGAAGCACTTCTGGAGCAGCTTGTTCGTATCAGGGCAGCCATACGTTGAGGCGTTCATGGGGGAATCAGAGGTGGTCACTGAAAAAAACCTGCAATATTGTGTTTGCAGTGATAAGGCAAATACAGCGTTTTTTGCGTAATTTTTGGGTTGTCAGAACTAAATTCCTCTTTTTTTGAAGAATTAAAAATGAATTTCCAAAATGCCTTGTATGTAATTGTACTTCATACACTATTTTTACCGCCGGGAAATCAAATCCTGGTGTGCAAATAAAATTTTTCAGTGCGCACGCCAAATTCACCTTCCCTCGCATCTTTCGTATAACAGATGACGCAGACGTGTTGATTGTCCGCCTCGCTGTCGGTCCGATGTGCAGGGTTTTTGTCAAACCAACCATTCATTATTCTTAACTTAAATTACATCGCAGCATGACAGCAGCAAAACCTACACAGGCTAAACAACAACAGCAGGGTGGAATTTCTGGTATTTTTCCGTATATCGTGATCCCGATTCTGCTCCTTCTTGCAATCGCGGTTTTCAAGTTTGTTCTGGGTAATCCGGCCAACTTTGCGGATAATGATCCAACAAAAGACCCGCTGCCGGGCAATTTCATGGGCCAGATGTACAAGGGCGGCTTCATGGTGCCGATTCTTATCACTTGTGCCTTTACAGCAATTGTATTCGTTATCGAGCGTTTCATCACACTGAGCCAGGCACGCGGCTCAGGCAACATTGACGTTTTCGTTCGCAATATCAAGGGCTTCCTCGATCGCGGTGATATCGCCGGAGCAACCGCCGCCTGCGACAAGCAGAAAGGTTCTGTTGCCAACGTGGTGCGTGCCGGACTGACCAAGTACGCCGAGATGGAGAAAATAACCGGTATGGAGAAGGACGAGAAAGTGATCGCCATCCAGAAAGAAGTGGAAGAGGCTACTACTCTCGAACTCCCGATGCTGGAGCGCAACCTCAGTATCCTGGCTACCATCGCTTCTATCGCGACTCTTTTCGGTCTGTTGGGAACGGTTATCGGTATGATTCGTTCGTTTGCCGCTCTTGCAACGGCAGGCGCTCCTGACTCAACTGCTCTCGCAACAGGTATCTCCGAGGCCCTGTACAACACGGCACTTGGTATCGGTACTTCTGCTATCGCTATCGTGTTCTACAACTTCTTCACTAATCGCATTGACGCCCTGACGTATCGTATTGACGAGGCAGGTTACAGCCTGACCCAGACTTTCGCTGCCAAAGGTCACTAAAATCAAAGAGATCAGTTATGCCAAAACATAAACCCAAACGTGGTTCGCCGTTAATTGACATGACGGCCATGACCGACGTGGCGTTTCTGCTGCTTACCTTCTTCATGCTCAC
>JBDLWO010000254.1:0-7121 GCA_039804245.1 Bacteroidota bacterium | reverse complement strand
TGTTTGCTGTCCGAGGCGTTGAGGGCAATAGGAGCAACACCTGCGCCCAGGCCTGCCAGCAGGCTGTTTCGCAGGAACTTTCGCCTGTTTGAATTTTTCATGGAAAATAAGTTGAAGTTTCAGGAGTACTATTTCTTCTTGTAGAAAGCCAAAACGGGCTTGAATGGCCCATATTTGTGTTGCGCTTCCGGAAATGAATCCCGGTAAGGCCCGAACGGATGATCATAAGGTTTTTTACTGATGTCGGGCCAGTCTGTAGCCAGAAACGGATGCTCCGGTCTTGGCTGTGAGTTGATAAACGCTGCTACATCCCAGGCTTCCTCATCGGTAAGTTGAGGATTATCGAAGGTAGCTCCAAAAGGCATATTGGCCTTTACATAGCCGGCCAGACGCGACATTCTGAACAGACCAGCGCCCTGGTTGTAGCTTTTGTCGCCCCAAAGCGGCGGATATGCCCGCGCTCCGTCGGGAGGTATGGGCAACCCCTGTCCGTCTGAACCGTGACAGGACGCGCATTTGCTCGTATATACTTCCCGCCCAAGCTCAGGACTCGCGGGTCTGTCCAGCAAAGGCACCTCTGCCAGCCCTGTCCCGCGCGGTTTGGCGTCTTTCGGGATTCCTGTTCCGAGCCAGCGCATGTAAGCTGTAATTGCTTTCATTTCCCGACTGGTACTGTCGAGCGGCTGACCATTCAGACTGCGCTGAAAGCAGTCATTGACGCGCTTCGGAATTGTTTCGAGCGAACCGGAGCGGGCTCTCTGCTGCGGATAGGTACTGGCTACGGCGAAGTAATTGTTTCCAAAAGGACGGCTGCCCGCATCGAGGTGGCAACTCTGGCAATTGAGTCCATTGATGGAATTTGGTCTGACCAATCCGGAAGGACCAAAATAATCCTGCGTATGGGCAATCAAATCCCGGCCGTAAGCAATCAGATCAGCTTCACTATCGGTCTCTGCCAGTGAAATATCCGGGGCTTTCCATATTTTTTCGGGACTATACGAGGGCCAGACCGATTCACGGGCAGACCTGATTACCCTGTTACGTTCACTCAGTATCTGGCTGGCAGTCGCAACTGACACAGCAAGCAACAGCAAAATTCCGAACCAAAGGCTTTTCCGTAACCAGTTCAGTTGCAAAATCTGGTGTTTCAGCGATTCATTTGATCCCGGAATAGCTGAAAAAATATCCAGATTACTGTTCATGACGATCAGGCCGGCTACAATAGCTGCAAGAGCCAGCCAGACAACCGAGTAAACAAGCAGTGAGTCCATGAGTCTACTGAACGGTCTTTTTGCCCTTGGACTTCCAGTCGTTCATGCCGCCCGAATAGTCATAGACTTTGGAGAACCCCATTTTATTCATTTTGGCAGCGGCCTGCGGACTACGGCCACCGGCAGCGCAATAGACTACTACCGGCTTGCTCTTGTCGAGGCGGGCAATCTGTGCATCAAAGTCAGGTGCATAGAAGTTGACAGCACGGGCACCCTGAATCATGCCGGTTCGCTTGATTTCCTCTGGTGTACGCAGGTCAATCAGCTGTACAGTAGCATCTTTTTTAAGCATTGCCTCCGTCTGATCGGCTGTCAGGGTTGACTGGGCACTGCCAGTACAGGCAAAACTGCCCACCAGCATGAGCGTAAAAATGGAAAAAAACAATTTTTTCATGACTGTGTAATGATTTACCGCGGCAAAATGCCCCGAAAAATTGAAAAGAATGTGGAAGATGGCTATAGAATCAGTGTGGCAGCTTCTCCCTTGAATAACCATAAACCCAGGTGCCTGCCAGCGCACTCAGGAAGGTAATCAGCACGACCAGTCCTCCAGTACCAAACTGGGCAAAGAGCGGTCCGGGACAGGCGCCCGTGAGCGCCCAGCCAAAACCGAAGAGCAATCCGCCATAGATCTGTCCGCGACTGAAACTCTTGGACTGGAATGTAACGGGCTCCCCGTAAATGGTTTTTACTCCGAGCATTTTTATCAGCGCGACAGATATTACACCGATGATCACAGCCGTTCCAATGATACCATACATGTGAAAGGACTGAAACCGGAACATTTCCTGGATACGGTACCACGACACAATTTCGGCCTTGACAAGAACAATTCCGAACAAAATGCCTGCTACTGAATATTTGAAATTATACCACCACGGATGTGATAGTTCAGATTCATTCACACACATGGCATCCACTGAGCGAATATCATGGTCGGAAGGGCGAAACCTGGGAGTCAACTTTTCAGACATACGACAGTTTTTTATCAGAGTGAAAGAATAAGGGGCAGAAAAAGGTGTGTCATGACAAAACCGCCCACCATAAAGGCAATCGTGGCGATCAGCGAGGGCCACTGCAGATTCGAGAGCCCCATGATAGCATGTCCGCTGGTACAACCACCTGCATAACGGGTTCCGAAACCCACCAGAAATCCGCCAATTACCATTATGATAAATCCGCGGAGCGTCAGCAGGCTGTCGAAGCTGAAAAGATCAGCCGGTAGTAGTCCCTGCGGCTGCCCCACCCCGTAATCAGACAGATTACTGACCAGTTCCGGATGTACCTGTACAGGCTCGCTGGCATTCAGAAATACAGCTGCAATCACGCCACCAGCCAGAATACCTCCTACAAAGAAGAAGTTCCAGATTTCCTTTTTCCAGTCATATTTGAAAAAGCTGATATTGGCCGGAAAGCAGGCAGCACAGATATGTCGCAGATTGGATGACACACCGAAGTGCTTGTTACCAAGAATAAGTAATGTTGGCACCAGAAGTCCGATAAAAGTACCGGCAACCCACCAGGGCCATGGTTTAGACAGAAGTTCCATTGTTCAAGTCGGTAAGTTTGATAAATACCCTGGTTTTCAGAGAAGTGTCGTGGGACAAACATAATCGGTCAGTTCAAACCTGCCGGAGTCCTTCAGACCCTTAAATCCTTCCCTGACATCTATGAGATTATCGTACCCGCGAGCGCGCAGGATACTCGCAAATATCATGGAGCGATATCCGCCTGCACAATGGATATACACAGTCTGGTCGCGCGGGATTTCCATCATGGACTCGTTCACTGTATCGAGAGGTGTACTGGAGGCTTTTGCATAATGCTCGCTGAGGTATTCACTGGACTTGCGTACATCAAAAACAGCGGTTTCAGGCTTATTTTCAACAATTACGGCAAGTTCAGCCACAGAAACACGCTGAATCTGGTCAGTCTCCATTCCTGCAGCCTTCCAGGCTTCAATTCCGCCATCAAGGTAACCGAGGCAGTAGTCGTAACCCACACGGGCAAGTCTGGTGACAGTTTCCTGTTCGCGACCCGGATCGGTTACAAGCAGAATTTCCTGTTTCAGATCCGGAATGAGCGCACCTACCCATGGAGCAAAGCTACCGTCAATACCAATATTGATCGAGTTGGGCACAAAGTCCCTGGAGAAAGTCTCCGCATTCCTTGTATCAAGTATGAGGGCGCCGGTTTCATTGGCTGCAGCCTCAAATGCGCGTGGTGAAAGTGCTTTGGTGCCTCTCTCCAGTACGGTGTCAATACTGTCGTAGCCATGTTTGTTCAGGGCCACGTTCAGGGGGAAATAAGCCGGAGGAGGCATCAGACCGTTCGTTACTTCTTTGATGAACTCCTCTCTGGTCATATCGGCACGGAGTGCATAGTTGACAGCTTTCTGGTGACCTAATGAATCAAAGGTCTCTTTCGACATATTCTTTCCACAGGCCGATCCGGCACCGTGTGCGGGATACACCGTTACATCATCGGGGAGTGTCATCACTTTGTTTCTGAGTGAATCGAACAGATAACCGGCCAGCTGGTCCTGTGTCAGGCTGGCAGCTTTTTGAGCCAGATCAGGTCGGCCGACATCACCGATAAAGAGTGTGTCGCCAGAAAAGAGAGCCTTCTCCACGCCATTTTCGTCGAGCAGGAGATAGCAGGTACTTTCCATCGTATGTCCCGGGGTATGAAGTACCCTGAAAGTCAGTTTGCCGACTTTGAATTCCTCTCCGTCCCTGGCGATGTGGGCGTCGAAAGAAGGGGTGGCAAGTGGCCCGTAAACAATCGGAGCACCTGTTTTTTTACTTAAATCAAGGTGCCCGCTAACAAAATCGGCGTGAAAATGCGTTTCGAACACGTACATGATACGGGCGCCATCCCGGGCAGCACGTTCCATATATGCATGTACCTCGCGAAGCGGATCAATTACCACTGCCTCACCTTCGCTTTCGATATAGTAAGCGCCCTGAGCAAGGCAACCGGTGTAAATTTGTTCAAGTTTCATGTGCGACAAAGGTTTTGTTTCAAAAAACTGAGGGAACAGCCCACAGCTGCAGATTTAATTTATTTTATCATGAACTCTTTGGCAATGATATAGACACCCATAACGAGTACAAACCATCCAAATCCTTTCTTGAGTTTACTGCCATCAATCAGCCGACTGAGCCAATTACCCACAAATATACCCGAAATAGCAAGTATTGTAACCTCTCCCAAAAATAACCAGTCTATGGAATGGTGCCCCAGGTCTCCGGTAAATCCAAACAATGACTTGGCCGCAATTATCAGAAGTGATGTTCCAATTGCCTGTTTCATAGGTAATTTGCTGAACAATACCAAAGCCGGAATGATCAAAAAGCCTCCTCCGGCACCTACCAGCCCGGTCAGCATGCCCACCAGCAAGCCTTCCAGTAGTATCATTGGAATATTATATGTACGAGGGCCATCCTCCTCCTGATCAGCCACAACTGATTTGTCTCTGATCATTGACCAGGATGCAAAGATCATCAGAATGGCAAACAGCCCCATGAGGGCAGCTGCTTTGGTCAGATCGAAACTTCCGAATGACAAAACAGGATCCGGGATGGCAGGTACTATCCATGCCCTGGTAGCATATACTGACGCGATGGACGGGATACCAAAAATAACAGCCGTTTTAATATCTACCAAACCCTCCCTGTATTTGGGTAATACTCCCGCCAGACTGGTTGCACCTACAATGAACAGCGAATAAGCAGTAGCCAGCACCGGATCTACCCCAAAAAGATAAACCAGCACCGGGACGGTTAAAATACTGCCACCTCCCCCTATAAGGCCAAGAGATATTCCAATCAGTACAGAAGCAAGAAAACCTGAAATCATTACACCTGAATTGCTCTTATGCAATTATTGATACAAAGATGCCCCTGTATTCAAAAGGATATTTGTGACGAATGTTACACAACGCAGTAATATTCCATTTTTGAGATACAAAAACAAGGCGGTGTATCTGTACGAAACCAGATACACCGCCTCATGACTTGCCCGGGGGTGTCTTCAGAAGAAAAACGGGAAACAAAATGACCGCTTTGGATCCGGAGCGCATATTCGGGACAGTAGATTGAAGTTTCAGATTGCTGAACTCAGAGCAGAGCTTCAATGATATTTTCCTCTGAAATACCCTCGGCTTCCGCCTTGTAGTTGCGCACTATACGGTGACGCAATACCAGACTGGCTATCGCCTGAACATCCTCGATATCGGGAGAGTATTTGCCTCTCAACGCTGCATGGCACTTTGCCCCCAGCGCCAGATACTGGCTTGCGCGCGGGCCTGCACCCCAGGCGAGGTAGTTGTTGGCCTCTTTGGTAGCCCTGGTTGTACCCGGACGGGTTTTTGCAACGAGACCCACTGCATATTCCAGCACGTTGTCGCTTACAGGAATCTTGCGGATCAGTTTCTGGAACTCAAGAATATCCGCAGCAGTCAATATGTGTTTCAACTGCACATCGCGCGAAGTAGTGGTGTTTTTCACTACTTCAACCTCCTGCTCGTAGGTAGGATAGGTGAGCGGAATATTGAACATGAAACGGTCGAGCTGCGCCTCCGGAAGCGGATAGGTACCTTCCTGCTCGATCGGGTTCTGGGTAGCCAGTACAAAGAAAGGAGACGGAAGCAGGTGTCTTTGACCACCCACGGTTACCACACGCTCCTGCATGGCCTCCAGCAGTGCCGCCTGTGTCTTGGGTGGCGTACGGTTGATCTCGTCCGCCAGGACGATGTTGGCGAAAATCGGTCCGCGGATGAAACGAAACTGACGACTTTCATCGAGTATCTCGGAGCCTGAAATGTCAGAAGGCATCAGATCCGGCGTAAACTGTATGCGCTTGAAATCAAGATCAAGCACCTCCGAAATGGTACTCACCAGCAGGGTTTTGGCCAAACCGGGTACACCCACCAGCAGGGCATGACCATTCGAAAACAACGAAATAATAACCGCGCGGACTACATCGTCCTGACCAACGATCACTTTTCCTATTTCTGATGAAAGGTCTTTGTACGCTTTCGCAAGCGCGTCAACACTTTCTACATCGGATTTTTGTTGTGACATATTCTTTATGCAATTTAACAAGCAGACACCATAACGGTTTGACTGCCTCAATGTTCATTCAGGGGTGCAAATGTACATGATGATTGATGTGTTTTTTCAATTTTATGATTTGAATAACCCGGCCGGCCTGAAGGTTTCCCCGAACCGGACAAGATTTTCCGGTGCCGGGCGGTTATTCCAAACAGCATGAACAGCCAGCGCAGCGCCAAGGGCTGTTGCCTGCCCCGCCTCCGCCCTGATGATTTCCATTTCAGGAAGTTTTTCAGACAATCCATTCATATACAGTTTATTACGTGAAAATCCACCGTCAACATACAGCTTTTTCACACCACTGTTGCCGAGGGCCAGTCTGACAGATGTAGCCTGCTTTTCCACCAGATTGCCCATAAACAACACATATTCCGACCACGGCGCCCCTGACTCCGATCCCAGCAGTTGTTCCACAGAAATACTGTGTCTTTCTGCGATGTCATTAACCGCCTGCCCGTGCTCATATCCGCCGAAATAGCGTGCAGCTTTTACGGGTTTGCCCCCGGGAGTCAGGTAACACAGGCAATCAGCTGTCAGTTCTGATGCTGTCAGTGGCTCCGGATTAAACGGGTTGAGAGTAATACACCAGGTTCCGGTGGAGAGCAACATAAATGGCTCCTCAACAGTCGAAAAATAAGGTATCAGCGCCGCTGAACTGTCGTGCAAACCCGTCAGCCTTCCAGACCCGGATGTGACCGGTGGAAACAGGGCGTCTAACCCCTCTTTTCTTGCC
>JBDLWO010000253.1:0-10388 GCA_039804245.1 Bacteroidota bacterium | reverse complement strand
ACAGGGGCTATCGGGAACGAGGGATACAAACTCCTTGGGGTAGCCTGCTTCGCTTTGCTCGCTGCTGTACTTGTACGCACCGCGAGAAAAAAATAACCGGGAGCTTTTTCATTTTTTGCGGCCGGACAAAAACATCCGGCCGCAAAAATCCCCGCACCCGTGAAATGAAGACGGATTATTCTTCGTTATTTTGCAAAAAAAAAATAGAGATGCTCCGTTTTTCAAGTCTGTTACTGTTACTCCTGATCACCAGCGCTGCTACCGCCCAGATAGAAGACCCCCAATACGCATTCAGGGATCTCAGGCGCGGACTGGATGGAACCTGGTTCATGCCCACCGACCGCGGTGACAGGCTCGAAATATGGGCCGTACAGGACGACAGCACCCTCACAGGGAGAAGTGTCCGTATCAAGCCCGAAAATGGCGATACCGTATTGCTTGAGCGCCTGCGCATCGAACTTCGCGATACCAATGTAACCTACATAACGGCCTCTCGGGTACAGGGTGAAACGAAAGAAACGTCTTTCACGCTCACGGAAGTAGATGAGCAGGGCTTTTATGTTTTTTCCAACCCCAAAAACAATGATCCGCAGAATATCCGGTACCTGCTGCTCGGCAACCGGGAAGTACAGGTTGTAACAGAGGGTATTAGAAACGGCCGGACAGTCACCCAGGAATATGTGTATGAACG
Source organism: Bacteroidota bacterium (assembly GCA_039804245.1). Classification (GTDB taxonomy): domain Bacteria; phylum Bacteroidota; class Bacteroidia; order Chitinophagales; family Saprospiraceae; genus M3007. The sequence continues at coordinate 9,697 of JBDLWO010000253.1, read as the reverse complement.
CGAGTTTACACCGGGTGCTGTTGAATTCCGACTGAAAGTGGGCGGCAATGCCCAAACCATACGCACATCCGGCAACTTCCCTTCCGATCCGCCCGAATTTGCCCGTCCTGCTTACGACTGGCGCCCGGGCTGGGAATTCGGCACCCAGATTCGTTTCAAAGGTAGAGGAGGTTTTCTCACAGTAAATGCAGAAGCAGGAATTTCGGGTAAATCAACTTACGTAAATTCCGTATTCACCATTATTGAAGGTACCGATGTGACCGTTTACAAACGAGATCTGAATTATCGCACAGCCTGGTTTGTTGCAGGTATTTATCCTGAACTTTCTTTTGGTCGCGATGCGCGTTTCTCCATCATGGCTGGTCCGTATTATGGCCGCCTGATGTTCGGGGGAGGGAAAGGAACCATGCTCCCCGACGACGACAACTTTGAAAATCGCCTCGTCAATGACTTCAGAAAGAGTGATTTCGGTTTACAGGGCGGATTCCAGTATCGCATGAATTTCGGGAAAAAAGATATCGGAGGTATTCTGGGATTAAGGGCCAATCTGGGTCTGTCGAACCTCGACAATCTGTATATACGCTACTGCTCACCCGGAAATGAGGCCTTTTGTAACGGATCAGTGGCCTTTCAGGGCATCAGTCTGTATTACAGTGTTGATTTGTTGAAATTGTAACTCAGACGTGCATAAAAACGATCCAATCCCCGAAGCCGACCTCCATACGCTGGATGAGGAAGGTAAAAAGTTTGTCAGCTCCGTCCGCCTCTCCAGAATGATTCTGCCCGTTTCACTGGGCATCATAGCAGTTGTTTATCTGTTTTACCGACAGTTCGACCCTGAAAAATTCCGCTCTATCAGCTGGTCGGCCACGGCATTTCTGTGGCTTTCCACCGCATTTGTACTCCTGATACTGCGGCACCTCTCCTACTCATTCAGGCTGTGGACACTGTCTCACCATCAGTTCACCTTCCGGAAGTGCATGGAGTTGATTGTACTTTGGGAATTCAGCAGTGCCCTGACGCCTACGGCAAAGGGAGGGCCGCTGGTTATGCTCTTTGTGCTGACCAAAGAAAAGCTGTCGGCAGGAAGAACTGCTGCGGCTGTTTTCTATACCATGATCTGCGATACCGGCTTTTTTGTATTTCTGCTGCCGGTTTTACTGCTGATTTATGGCCCATCCATGTTATTCCCCGGCATGGAGCATTTCGACGATATCGGACTGGCCAGCGGTGCCTTTTTCTTTACCTATGCTGTGATGGCCGGGTACTGGATACTGCTCAGCCTGTTTGTATTCGTAAAGCCCGGATTGGGCAAATCAGTACTGCACTGGTTTGCCCGGCGCCCCTTCCTTAAAAAACAATCGGGCAAACTGGATCTGCTGGGCGATGAGTTTATTCTGGCTGCTGATGAGATGAAGGCACAGAGGTGGCACTTCCATGCACGGGTGTTGCTGGGTACGCTGGGCTCCTGGACAGGCAAGTTTCTGATGATTAATTGCATCATCATTGCCGTGGTACCTGAAACACCGGTTGATGGAGCCACGCAGGCGTTTATTTACGCACGCCTGGTGGCCATGTTCACCATTATGGCATTCAGCCCGACACCCGGTGGAGCAGGTCTCGCTGAAATAGCACTTTCCGGCTTTATCAGCGATTACGTACCAGCGGGTATCGGTATTGTAGTAGCTCTGATCTGGCGCGGAATGGCCTATTACGGCTATCTGCTGGCAGGTGCAATTATCGTTCCCGCCTGGATCCACGCCAGGTACGGAAACGGAAAAGACGTTTAGTCCTTTACTACCCTGGCGCCTGCCCACCCCCTCTGCGTGCGTACGCGCACGAGAAGTACCCCTGACGGAAATCCGCTCACATCAAGCTGGTGTATATGCTCTGCTGATGGCATCTGATGATACAATAACCTGCCGGTTATATCAGTTACTGTTACAGTACTGATATCCTCCGCCGGATCCTCCATCCGGAGTGTCAGACTCGAAGATACCGGATTGGGGAAGATGACAAGACCCGTCTTGTCATCTTCCGGTGTTGATATACCTACAGAGGAGTTTACAGCAAAGGCCTGACTCGTCATACTGCAGTTGTTCACATCCTCCACTTCCAGTATGTAATCACCTGCATACAGGTTGAAAATATCCTTTTCACTGGAAAATGGCTGTCCATTGAGCTTCCAGCTGTATGAATATGGAGCTGTTCCTCCGGCAACACTGACCTGAATACTGCCTGTACCCATATTCCCCATATCATGGGTGAGCAAAAAACTGCTGATTTCCAGCGGCAATGGAGAACTGATTACAACCGTTTGCGTCTGCTCGCAGCCGTTGGGATCTGTGATTTCAGCTTCATACATTCCCGGGCACAAACCAGTTGCGGTAGTACCGGTTGCCCCGTTGTTCCAGATAACAGAGAAACTGGCGCCACCCGTTTCAATGATGGCTACTCCGTCACAGGCATCATGGCATGTGGCATTTACAAATGAAAAATTGATTCCTGCAACCGGCTGGACTGTCACTTTAAAACTGCACTGAGCCGTATTTCCTCCCCCATCTGTATATCGGTAGGTTTCCGTGATTGTACCCAATGGAAATACAGAGCCGGAGGGCAATCCCTCAATCAACTGTAACCCGGCAGGGTTGAACGGACAGTTATCAGTCACCTGTGGTATTCCGAACGTTGCAATCGGGTTACATACACCGGTAGTTACATCAGGCGGGCAAACCAGGGCTGGTATCTCTGTATCGAGTACCTGGATACTGGTGTTAAATACCTGAGAGCAACCAGCAGAGGCGGTTACAGTTAACTGGTACTGTCCGGCACACAAATCTGTGGCAGTCAGTCCGGTTTGACCATTACTCCAGACAACTGATCCGATATTTCCACTCAACGGCGATATCACCGCACTCCCGTTGCAAGTGGCCGTACAGGTGGCTGGCGAAGCCTGTATCTGCACACTGACCCCTTCGGTAGCGGTGATGGTGAACTGACAGGCAGCAACATTTCCACCCGCATCGGTATAGGAGAATTGCTGAATGGTAACCCCCTGGGGAAATGAAGCGCCCGAAGGTAACCCTGCAGTTTGTATCGGAGCTCCCTGTTGAATACAGTTGTCTGTAACCTGCGGGGAATCAAAGAAAGCCTGACTCGCACAGCCCATGATAGTCTGATTTGACGGGCAAGTCAATCCGGGAGCAATCCTGTCTGCTACCACAAGCGTGGCAGTTCCGGTAGCGACATTACCGTTCCTGTCGGTAGCGGTAAGTGTAATAACATGCGAACCAATCAGGGAGCAATCGAAACTCTGGGGCGAGACGGTCCAGCCAGCTATCCCGCAACTCTGATCTGAACTGCCGTTGTCGAAGAGAGTGTAGTTTACCGTTGCCATCCCATTGCTGTCGAGTTCCACCCCGGCATTTTTAAGCAAAAGCTGTGGAGGTGTATTATCGGATGCTGCCAACATCCCCGTCGTTACACCAGTACATCCATTGGCATCGGTAACTGTACAGGTATAAGTACCCACACCGAGCCCGGTTTGCGCCGGCGCGGAGGATCCGTTCGACCAGCTGTAGTTGAATGGTGTGGCACCTCCGTTTACACCAGCCAGGAACGATCCGTTCTGACTGTCCTGACAATCGGGATGGATTATTTCAGTCAGGGCAACAGACAACGCTGCAGGGCTGCCTATCGTAACCGTTCTGGTGGCTGAGCAACCCTTTGAATCAGAAATGGTACAGGTATATACGCCTGCAGGCACACCCGCGATCATGGCGCCACTGCTGCTATTGGACCAATTGTAGGTAAATGGTCCGGTACCGCCTGAAGCCTCCAGTGTGGCACTTCCATTCTGACTTCCAAAACAGGAAACAGACTGATTTGAAATCTCCGCAGAAGCAATCGGCTGAGGAGCAGTTAACTGAGTAGAGAGCGAAATAGTACATCCATTTCCCCCGGTGGCAGTAACAGTGTAGGTTCCTGCCGCCAGGTTCGAGATGCCCTGGCTTTGCAAACCGTTCGACCAGGAATAAGAAACCGGATTGGGCACGCCACTTACAGAAACAGAAGCAGAGCCATTGTTGCTGTTGCTGCAAGTCGGGTGCACCGGAGTAATAACCCCGGCTATAGAGCACTGGAGCGAATTTACTGTTGCAGTGGCAATTTTGGAGCATCCGTTGGCGTCAGTAACAGTAACAGAGTACTGACCCGGAGCCAGATTGTTGATTGTAAGTAGATTGGAACCCGTATTCCAGAGTATGGAGTACGGAAAATTTCCCCCGCTGATACTGACTGTTGCAGTACCATTATTTACGCCACTCATGGTTTGTCCGGTACTGGTGGCAGTCAAAATCAGCGCGGCAGGTTGTGTAAGGCTGACACTGGTTGTAGCTGAACATCCGTCCGTATCTGTTACAGTAACAGCATGGATACCGGCAGCAAGACCTGATGCCGTAGCCGTTGTACTTCCCGACGACCAGTTGTAAAAGAAGGTACCTGATCCGCCCTGGGCCGTGACCCTTGCCACTCCGGTTGCTCCTCCGTTACACAGAATCTGTGTCAGTACAGAAGCCTGAATCTCAACAGGCGGGTTTTCACTCACCGTCATACTGTCGAGACGGAAGCAGCCTGTGATTGTGTTGGTCACCTTCAACGTGTAGGAACCCGGTGCTCCGAACCTGGCATATAGCGTATTCTGACCGTAAAGTATTTCGCCATTCCATGTTGTCCAGGAATATGTGAGGAAATTTCCGGTAGATGTTCCGACCGGATTGGCCAGGATGGTCGGGAACAGGCAATTGATAACCCGGTCTGTACCGGCAAAAACGATGGGAGCATCGAAGTTTTCGGGAACCCATACACTGGCTGAATTGGTACAACCGTTGACCGGATTTGTGACGGTCACATAATAAAAACCTGATACAGAAACATTCGGATTATAAACTCCGGAAGTAAAGCCGTTTGGGCCCGTCCATGAAAATGTAGCACCCTGGGTCTGGGAGGCAGCCGTAATCTGCGGTGAAGGGTTGTAACAGTTGATAGTAGCTGTAGTGGTTGTCAGCGATGGCTGTGTTGTATTCTGGGTAACTACTGCGGATGCAGCACTGGTACAGCCGTTGGCCGGATTTGTCACAGTAACAAAATAGGTACCGTTATTACTGACAGCCGGATTCTGCTGGAATGAATTCAGACCGGGCCCTATCCAGTGATAAGTAACCCCCTGTGTGGGGCTGTTTGCGGTGATGACAGGATTGGGTATTGCACAGGTTCTTACAGCACCAGTGGCCGAAGCGCCGGGAGGTACCGTATTTGACACTACAGCAACAGTAGCAACAGAAGTACACCCATTGACCGGGTTCGTTACCCGCAGCTGATAATTCCCGGCAATAGTTACCACGGGATTTTGCAAGTTGGAGTTAAATCCATTGGGACCTGTCCAGAGATAATTGACTGAGCCAGTATTGCTGCTGCCCGATAACTGAACTGACGAATTTATGCATGTGAGCTCGCCCGAAACAGCAGCGGAAGCGCCCGGAGGCAACAGGTCTTCATCAATGTCTGCAACGGTATTTCTGGCACACCCGTTGGAAGGATTGGTGACTGTCACTTTGAAAGTACCTCCGTTGAAAACAGCCGGATTTTGCAGCGTGGAGGTAAAGTTGGGTGGCCCTTTCCAAAAAAACGTACAATTGGCAGGTGTAGCAACCCCCTGAATGGTAACCGATGGCTGTGAACACGTAATTGTACCACCAACAGGGACAAATACCGGCTTCATGGTATCGGCATACACCAGCGCATTGGCTGTATTTACACAGGTTGTTATTGTATCGGTGGCTCTGAAAACAAAAACGCCGGTAACACTTACCTCCGGGTTCGGATCGTAAGATAAAAATCCGTTGGGGCCAGTCCACCACCACACAATGTTCTGTTGCGGATAAGTAGAACTCAGTGTAACAGTCGTCTGTATGCAGTTAAATGTTCCGCCAGTTGCTGTTATTGATGGAGCCTGATGTGTAGAACTGACTGATACTGTATCGGTTGAAAAACATCCGTTATTGATATTGGTCACCCTGAGACTGAACCCGCCCGTATGACGGATAACCGGTGTCAGGGTATTCGCCCCAGACTGTATTACTCCCCCTGAAAAACCAGTCCAGGCGTACCTGAACTCCATACCTGCCGATCCGGAACCGGACAGCGTAGCAGTTGAGGTACTGCACAACAGATTGAAATCAGCACCTGCGTTGGCAAAAGGCGGAACTCTGTCCTCGTGAATTTCTACAAACAAATTTGCCACATTCCCGTCAGAATCATAAACGAAAATTTCAACGGCGCCCGCTTCCAGGTCATCGTCGAAAAAAGTGCTGTTCCCATTGCTCCACTGATATGTGTATGGTGCCGTGCCTCCGCTTGCCCGCAATGAGAGATAACCCTTTGGCGACAGACAATCTATGTGGTGAATGGAATCAACCTCGACTGTGAACTGCAGGGCCGGAGCCGTTACAGCACCCAAAGCCGGACGCATGCCTGAAAGAATCAGGTAAAAAAAGAGAAATAATCGCATTATGGGATAAATTATCAGTGAATTGAAAGGATTAAATAATGTGACTGAATATATCAAGTGAATATCGTGCCAAATATGCTATCAATCAACTGAACTTTAATATATCTAATGAATATGCACTGAACGCACAGAGCTGGTGGAGTCTGCAGAGGCCAGGTAACCTTTCGCCCCAACCTCCGCAGTTTCTCGACACAATCACGGTTTATTTTCTTGACCTGACAAGCTTTTTCGCAAATACGCCCGTCCCGGAAATCACTCGTACGTTGTAAACACCCGAAGGATAATCAGAAAGATCAAATTCCATCTGATCGGAGCCTGCCGGTATTTTCTGGCTGTAAATCATGCGGCCACCCATATCTGTGACCTCCAGCCGGCTCTCTTCGCGGGTTGCTTCGCTCCATCGGACCACTGCGAATCCGGATGTCGGATTGGGAGAGAGTGACCAGTTTTCAGTACTGTACGGATCATCTGTATCACTTATTATTACATTCACACAATTGGATACGCTGGTACATCCGTTGGAAGACGCTGATACTGCGGCGTATGAGCCCGATTGGGCAGGAGTAAATATACTGCCTGTTGCACCCGGTATTAACCCGCCGGTCGCACAGTTAATCCACTGGTATGGGCCCTGGCCACCAGATGCTGTCAGCGTACCGCCGGACAAAGTGACCAGTATCACCGGAGGATTCACCAAATTTACTGACAGGGTAACCACCGAGTCGCACCCAAAGGCCGACGTGAAATGGAAAGTATATACTCCGGGGTCACCAATTACCTGTCCGCCATAAGCGATACTGTCGCCCGGGCATAGCGTAACAGCAACGGAACCGGAAGCAGCCGGAATTACAGCCAGTTTGACAATCAGTACAGAATCACACCCTGCCGGGGTCATGTAACTGATCGTGTAGGTACCCGGGTCAGTAAAAATTTCTCCTCCAACTGAAAGAGAATCACCCTCGCAGATGGCGCCCACTATTTCTGTCGGCTGAATGACCGGATTGACGGTGAGATGGAGCAAAACTGAAAGATCACACCCGTTAAGCGCACCATTGGGAAAGATAAAAATATAATCGCCGCTCTGTGTCAGCGTGTCGCCTGCATAGATGTATGACTCACCATTGCAGGTGGAAACATGTAATGTCTCTGATACTTCAGGAAGTACATTCAATTTCAGCGTTATGGTTGAATCGCAGCCCGACTGGCTCTGATAGGAAATCTGATAGGTTCCTGAAACCGTCAGGAATGTATCAATAAACCAGTACGATTCTCCTGAGCAGATACTTGCCTCCAGCTGGCTGTTGTAAACAGGCAGCACTGTCAGATGGAGGGAAATTACTGAATCACATCCGTTTTCTGACTGTAGATTCAGATTATAGACTCCGCTCTGTGACAGCAATTGTCCGCCGAACGGATAGCCTTCACTGGCGCATACCGTAGCAACAATATCGGTTCCGGAAACCGGTAAAACATTCAGTACGACGGTTACTACAGAGTCACATCCGTTTTGACCGGTCAGTACAGCCATATAGGTGCCGGAAGCATTCAGAACCGCTCCATTGAAAAAATATGATTCACCTTCACAGATTATTGCTGAGATGGATGAACTGGCGGGAGGGAAAACAGTCAGTGATACGATGAAAAGAGAGTCGCAGCCGCTGACAGCACCATTCGGAAAAGAATACGCATAATCGCCACTCTGTGTCAGCGTGTCGCCTGCATAAATGTATGATTCACCGTTGCAGGTGGAAACATGCAATGTCTCAGATACTTCAGGAAGTACATTCAACTTCAGCGTTATGGTTGAGTCGCAGCCCGACTGGCTCTGATAGGCAACCTGATAGGTTCCGGAAACCGTCAGGAATGTATCAACGAACCAGTACGATTCTCCGGTGCAGATACTGGCCTCCAGCTGATTGTTGTAAACAGGCAGAACCGTCAGGTTTAACGTGATAACAGAATCGCAGCCATTTTCAGACTGAAGTTTCAATGTATAAACTCCGCTCTGCGACAATAACTGACCAGCGAACGGATAGCCTTCGCTGGCACATATAGTAGCAGCGATATCTGTTTTCGCAACCGGTAGAACATTCAGCACAAGTGTTACCACTGAGTCGCAACCGTTTTGTGCGGTCAGTACAGCAGTATAATCGCCGGAATTGGTCAGACTTTGGCTATTGAACAGGTAGGAATCCCCGTCACAAATAGTGGCAGAAGCGGACGAACTCGCCTCAGGCAAAACAGCGAGCGTGAGGGTAATAACCGAATCGCAGCCATTCAGTGCCTGATAAGTTCTGGAATAGAAGCCTGACTGACTGATGGTATCGCCTCCCAGTAAATATGATTCTCCCTGACATATTGCAGCATCAAGATCAACCTGATAGGAAGGAAGTACAGTGAGGAACAGGGTAATAATACTGTCGCATCCGTTGGAAGCCTGATAGGTGGCAGTATAGGTACCATCTGATGTCAGTATCTGGCCCTCGAACTCATAGGTTTCGCCGTGACATATACGCTCCTGGAGAATCCTTTTGATGTCGGGCAAAACTGTCAGTTTCAGGATAATTATAGAATCGCACCCGTAGGAAGACACCAGGTTTATCAGATAAACACCGGAATCAGCATAATCAATACCTCCAAGGCTGTATAATTCGCCCTGACAAATATCCACGTTGACATTGGTCTGGCTTATAGGCCTTACATCAAGATGAAGCGTCACCAGCGAATCACAGCCGTAAAAATCCTCCAGCAGAAAATTGTAGTCACCGCTTTGTGACAGCACTTGCCCCTCATAAAAGAACAGTTCACCCTGGCAAATCGTTACACTTTCTTCTGATGCAGAAGGTTGCCTTACTGTCAGAACAAGGGTTACAGTATCCTCACATCCGTACTGGGTGGCATAATTAAAGGAATAAACACCCGTCTGACTGAATATTTGCCCGTACAACTCATAGCTCTCGCCCTCACAGATTACAGCTGTGACGGTATCGCTGTCTGCGGGGTAGTAACTGAGATTCAGGATAATTGTTGAGTCGCATCCATTTTCTCCTGTGTAAACAGACGTATATACACCGGGATCAGCAAGATCCACACCTTCAAAGAAAAAGGACTCTCCCGGGCATATACTGA
>JBDLWO010000252.1:0-30752 GCA_039804245.1 Bacteroidota bacterium | reverse complement strand
GACTCGGTAAGGGTAGGGGAGTGGGTGCTGGCCGTGGGGAATCCATTCAATCTGGAGAGTACTGTAACAGCGGGTATTGTTTCGGCAAAAGGTCGGAACATAAACATACTGGGAGGGAGTTCGAGTATTGAGTCGTTTATACAAACCGATGCGGCGGTGAATCCGGGCAACAGCGGAGGAGCACTCGTAAACACTGCCGGCGAACTGATTGGTGTCAATTCTGCCATTATGACGGAATCGGGCAGCTATGAGGGCTACTCATTTGCTGTGCCCTCCAATCTGGTTCAGAAAGTCATCAGGGATCTGAAAGAATTCGGAGTTGTACAGCGCGCTTACCTCGGCATAGGTATTCAGGATGTGGATGCTGAAATGGCGAAAGAACTGGAACTTCCCAGTGTACAGGGCGTTCTGGTGAACCGGATCATCATTGGCGGGGCTGCATCGGATGCGGGAATGGCATCAGGTGATGTAATCCTGAGCGTAAATAACATTCGGGTGAACAGTACGGCAGAACTGCAGGAACACGTGGGCCGTTTCAGGCCCGGTGAAACGGTTAATCTGGAGTTCTGGCGCAGGGGGCAGAGCATACGAAACACAGTTACGCTCAAGGATGGCAATAACAACACTAAAGTAACGCTGGTGCGTGGCGATGAACTTGATCAGGATCTGGGCATCTCCCTGCGCGATCTGACGCGCGAGGAAGAGCGAAAAATGCACGTTCAGGGCGCAGTAGTGACCAGCATTCGCCGGGGTAGCGTGGTGTATGAAACCAACATGCAACCCGGATTCGTGATCTGCAGTGTAAATGGCAACCGTGTCAAAGATGCCGCTGATGCCATTGAAGCCATCCGGAACGCATACAACAAGCTGGTGCTCGACGGATACTACGAGGGGGAGCCTGATTTGTACTCATACCGGTTCAGGAAATAGTAAAAATCAGTCAGCATCATTGTTGTCAGGTACCTGTTTGTCATGATATGTGGGAAATGTTTACATGCCAGGTTGCCAGAATCATTTTTGGAATATTCTGTCAGAGGCCAAGAGTCAAAAAACAGGTTGGGTAATTCCGAAGTCCTGTCATTTTGAAACTGGCAGGCCGTTTTGACGAAATGATGCGGACCCGTGTTCAAATCCGCAGTATTCTCAAGACTGAAATTTCATTTTTGCAACAAATCATTTTTTTGGAATCATAAAAATTATAATTTCCAGTATTTTTTTAAAAAATTGACAATAAATAATATTGCATATATAATTTAATAATATTATTTTTTTGATACTGTTAATTGTCATTTCTGGCAATACATGCAGAGGGACTGAAAATACATTCGTCCACTCTTCAGCACACCACCCCATTCATCAGGGCTCTCCGGCTGTGTAAATGATTCATCTGTTAAAGTAGTTACCTATGTACTCAAGGTTAATTTTACTCCTGTTTCTGATTCCCTTTTTTACGGACATGGCTCTGTCCAACAACATCAGAACGTCTAATGTGGGCTCTGAAAACAAGAATACCACGAGTGATTTTGTGTTTATCAGGTTCGATCTGAACTGGGAAAATTCCTGGAGAACGTCCTCCGCTCCTTCCAACTGGGACGCTGCATGGGTTTTTGTAAAATTCCGTATCGGAACTGGTCCCTGGAAGCACGCATCCCTGTATGATTCAGGTAACTCTGCCGGAACAGGCACGCCTGCCAAAGTTCAGGTGGGGCTGCTGGATGAGGCATCTGCATTTGATGCAACAACCAACCCCGGAATCGGTGCTTTCTTTTACCGGAGTGCCGACGGGTCCGGACCATTCGCCATCACCGGCGCCAGACTCAAATGGAACTATGGTGCGGATGGCGTGTCTGATGCCAGTGATGTGGAAGTAATGCTGGTTGCTGTAGAAATGGTTTGTGTTCCGTCCGGCAGTTTTTACGTCGGGTCCGGTGGAAATGAGTCCGCAAGTTTTACAAAAGCAAACAGTACAACCGGAAATACAGTTCCTTTTGAGATTACCGCCGGACCGATCACGCTCCAGGGTAATGATGCTGCATCTTCTGCCTCCAATCTTTCAGCCAGATCAGGTGGCTGGGATCTGACCGGAACCAACACTGCAGTGATTCCTTCTGCCTATCCGACAGGCCATGCAGGGTTTTATTGTATGAAATATGAAATATCTCAGCAACAGTATGTGGACTTCCTGAATACGCTGACCGCTACTCAAAAATCGGCGAGGTACTCCGGCTCCTCGTCGAACCGGAACGGTATTTCCTCCTCAGGTGGTGTTTACAGTACAACGCTCCCCAATGTGGCCAGAAACTTTATGACCTGGCCCGACGGAGCAGCCTACTCCGACTGGTCGTGCCTGAGGCCGATGACCGAGCTGGAATTTGAAAAAGCATGCAGAGGCTCCGCGAGTCCGGTTGCCTCGGAATACGCATGGGGAACTGCAGCTATTACTGCCAACAAGTATCTGCTCAGCAACGCAGGTATGCCGGATGAAAATATAACAGCAGCAACATTCAGTACGACTGACGGAAATGGAATCACAGGTGAAAATACTTCTTCCTCTTCTCCTTTTCAGGGGAATCTGAATGGGCCGCTGAGAGTCGGGATATTTGCCGGAAATCCGCTGAATACCAGCCGTGTTACATCCGGAGCCAGCTATTACGGTATCCTGGAGCTGAGTGGAAATCTGTATGAATTATGCGTCAGCCTTGGAATGTCGTCGGGCAGCACCAGCCTGGGTATCGGGCGCAACTTTACCGGCTTGCATGGAAACGGATCCCTGGCCTCTGCAGGAACAGCAGATGTGGCCAATTGGCCGGCCAATACTGTCAGTGCGGGTTCCGGAATTATTTTCAGGGGCGGTCACTGGAACAATTACGCAACCTTTTTGCGAGTATCCGACCGGGCTCAGGCCTATGGCTCCAATCCCGGAGCTTTCAGACATGCCGGTTACAGGGCGGTAAGAAGCCTGCCTGCTTCTGCTGCAGAATAAACCGACAACTTTCATCTTTCAACGCTGCTGCAATGAATATCAGATTTGCTACATATAACTGCCTGTTTATTACGGCCCTTCATTTCATTTTTCTCTTTTCTCCTTATGATGCACTCGCCCAGTACACAGGAGGCGATGGCCGGGGCGATTTCTCCATCCGGAAGACGTTATGCGGAGATGTCCCCACTATTCAGATTTCCGAGAATTCGGGAGTCTCCAATGACGGCTTTATTTGTGGCGGTTCCACCACAGTCACACTGACTGTTTCGGGATGTACCTCTTACACATGGAGTACGGGCTCTGCCTCTACTTCCATATCGGTAAATCCGCAGGCAACAACCAGCTATACGGTCACAGCAACCAGTTCAACCGGTTGCACTTCAACTGTTTCCAGAACGGTTTCGATCGCCACAATTCCGGTGGTTTCCGTGGTATCCCAAACGGATGTTTCTTGTAATGGAGCCTCCAATGGCAGCATCACGCTGTCTGTGTCAGGTGGGAACGGCGCTCTTGTTTATGCCTGGAGCAATATGTCTGCTACTTCCAATCCGACCGGATTGCCGGCAGGAACTTACACTGTCACTGTTACAGATTCCTATAACTGTGAAAGTACCGCAAGCGTCGTAATAAGTGAACCTGCGGTGCTGACTCCCGGTCTGACCTCGAGAAATCTCTGCACCGGCTTTGTCAATGGTGTTGTTCGCCTGTCCCCATCGGGCGGTGTTGCCCCATACTCTTTTCTGTGGAGCAATTCATCTACAACGAAGGATCTGACTGGTCTTGGCACGGGCAGCTATACAGCAACAGTAACGGATGCTAATAACTGTACCATGACGGCTTCGGCAACACTCACTTCCGGTCCGCCGCCGTCGCCACTGTTCTTTCCCGGTGAATCTTCAGGTATTCAAAATAATGACGGTGATATCTGTGCCGGAGCTACGGTTGGCCTCAGTGCAGATCAGTGGGATATCTACAGCTGGTCTGAAGGCTCTACCAGTCAGACTATCAATGTGGCGCCTGCATGTACCTCTGCTTACTCTGTTACGGCCTCGGATTCTTACGGATGCGTTTCAACAGGTTCCTTCAGCATAAATGTAAAGAAAGAACCGAAGGTGAGTTCTCTGAATCCTGCAAGTGGTACAACAGGTACTACTGTAACCCTGACGGGCCAGGATCTGGACCAGGTGACTGCCGTACAATTTGACGGAATACCCGGCAATAACCTGACTTTGATCAGCCCGTCTCATCTCACCGTTTCGCTCCCCGGAAGCAGTATGCAGCTCATTACAGTTGTTTCTGCATGTGGGAACAGTGTGCTGCTTAACTCCACACCGGTTGTTGCAGCTTTTTCTCCTGTGTCTGGAAGTGCAGGTACTATCGTGACGCTGACCGGCTCAAACCTGGACAAGCTGGTGTCTGCCCAGATCGGTGGAACAAGTGCAGTGATTATTGAAAGAAATGCCGGCACAGCAAAACTTGTTGTGATGCCCGGAACCATATCTGGTGCAATATCGGTTGCTTCTCCCGTTTCAACAGCAACGGCTGCCGGAAGTTTTACTGTCAGTACGACACCCTGCCCCAATCTGCAACAGGGCTCCAAACAGGCCAGTTCTGTCATCAATACGCTGATGGCCACCAGTGTGGCAATTAGCGCAGATGGCAACACAGCAGTTGTTGGAGGCCCTGGCGACGCTTCCAACAAGGGCGCCGTCTGGGTTTATACAAGAAACGGATCCTCATGGTCACTTCAGTCCAAACTGGTTGGTACCGGTGCTACAGGAGCATCGCGACAAGGTACATCTGTATCGGTCAGTTCAGATGGCAATACAGTCGCTTCAGGAGGCCCGGGTGATAACGGCAACAAGGGCGCAGCCTGGGTGTTCGTTCGGAGTGGCGCAGTCTGGAACCAGCAGGGGAGCAAGCTGACGGGTACCGGAGCGTCAGGCCCGGCTCAGCAGGGCACTTCTGTTTGCCTGAGTGGTAATGGAAATACACTTGCTGTTGGCGGCATAGCCGACAATAGTTATGCCGGCGCCGTATGGACATTCGAACGCTACGAAAATCAGTGGGCGCAGATTGGCGAGAAATTGACTGGTGCGGGTGCAACCGGAAAAGCACGGCAGGGAGCGTCAATTGGCCTGACTACAGATGGCACCTCCCTGATATGGGGTGGCTATCAGGATAATAACAGGCAGGGAGCGGTCTGGATATTTGCACGAAATGGTTGTACCTGGAATCAGCAGGGAGGAAAACTGGTGGGGACCGGAGGCTCCACTCAGGCATGGCAGGGAATTGCTGTCTCAATCAGCGCCGATGGAAATACAATCCTCTCCGGTGGCAGCACCGACAACAGTCTGACCGGTGCCACCTGGATATTCACGTTTGTCGGAGGCACCTGGACCCAACAGGCGCGATTGACCGGTTCGCAACCGGGGGGCGCATCAAGACAGGGTTCAGCTGTTTCAATAAGTGCCGACGGGAATACAGTGCTGATAGGTGGTATGGGTGATGAGTCAAACAAGGGCGCGCTGTGGGCTTTTGTGAAATCCGGCAGCTCATGGGTTCAACAGGGCGTCAAGGTGAGAGGCACAGGCGCAACAGGCCCGGCCAAACAGGGTACATCCTTATCGGTTAGCGCCAATGGCGCCACAGCAATATTGGGCGGCCCGTCTGACAACAACAACAGGGGAGGATTCTGGATATTCACGCCTGCAACAGGTGCCCTGACAGAACCACACATTGCTGCCGAAGATCGCGAAATAACCGGAACGGCCTTCCGACTGGATCAAAATTTGCCTAATCCGTTTGCCGGTCAGACAACCATAACATTCAGCTTGCCCGAAGCCTGTACCGCCGAATGGGAAATTGCTGACGCTGCCGGCAGGGTTATTCGGATGCTTGTGCGGGATTACCCCGCCGGAGAAAATCAGGAGGTATTCGACCTGAGCGGTTACAGCGGTATCTGCTATTGTCGCCTGAAAACTCCCGCGGGCATGCTCACACGTAAAATGATCGTTGAAATCAAATAATTACGCTCCGAAAAATCGTTGGAAACTGATTTCAATAACCAGCGGCCGCTCCGTTAACCCCGGAACGGCCGCTTTTCGTTTCACCCGCCCAAAAACTAATACGCCCCTCCATTACATTTATTCTGTCACTTTTCCGACCTTTGCAGATTAACAGGGCAAAACCGTCTGGTAACCCTTCCCACTTACAATACAATTCTAAAATGTCAGAAAAGATCATCTTTTCCATGTCAGGTGTGAACAAAACGTTCCCACCCAATAAACAGGTACTCAAAAATATCTGGTTATCTTTCTTCTACGGAGCCAAAATCGGTGTTCTCGGTCTCAACGGATCAGGTAAATCAACGCTCCTCAAAATCATCGCCGGCCTCGACCAGAATTTCGAAGGTAAAATCGAGTTCGAAAAGCAGTACAAAATCGGTTACCTGGCCCAGGAACCTGTACTCGACGAAACCAAAACGGTACGCCAGATCGTTGAGGAAGGAGCCGAAAAAATCGTGTCGCTGCTCCGCGAAAATGAGGAAATCGGCGAAAAACTCGGCGTGGTTACCGACGACGACGAAATGATGAAGCTCATCGAGCGTCAGGGCGAAGTGCTCGAACAAATTGACCATCTCAACGGCTGGGAACTCGACTACCGGATCGGTGTATTCATGGACGCCCTCCGCTGCCCCGAAGATGATCGCCCGATCAGCATTTGCTCGGGTGGCGAACGCAGAAGGGCTGCCCTGGCTCGCCTGCTGCTCTCTCAACCCGATATTCTGCTGCTCGACGAACCTACCAACCACCTCGACGCCGAATCGGTACACTGGCTCGAAGCTTACCTCCAGAATTTCCCCGGTACTGTTATCGCGGTAACGCACGACCGTTACTTCCTCGACAATGTGGCCGGCTGGATTCTCGAACTCGACCGCGGCGAAGGTATTCCATGGCAGGGTAACTACTCCTCATGGCTCGACCAGAAAGCCAAGCGACTGGCACAGGAAGAAAAACAGGAGGATAAACGCCGCAAACAGCTCGAAAGGGAGCTCGACTGGGTCAGAATGGGCGCCAAAGGCCGTCAGGCCAAAGGTAAAGCCCGTCTGAATGCCTATGAAAAAATGGCCGGGGAGGAAATCAAGGAAAAAGAAGCCAAGCTCGAACTCTGGGTGCCCAACGGTCCCCGTCTCGGTGATAATGTAATCAAGGTGGAAAATGTCAGCAAATCGTTCGACGGACGTGTGCTGTTCGAAAACCTGAACTTCGATATCCCGAAAAACGCTATTGTGGGTATCATCGGACCAAACGGTGTGGGTAAATCCACGCTCTTCAAAATACTGGTCGGAAAGGAAAAGCCGGATACCGGAACTGTCACTATTGGCGATTCAGTCAAAATCAGTTACGTGGATCAAAGTCACGAGGCGCTGCTCCCGGAAAAAACAATCTACGAAATTGTCTCCGAAGGGAACGATCTCATACAGGTGGGTAACGCCTCGGTAAACGCCCGCGCCTATATATCACGATTCAATTTCACCGGCGCCGACCAGCAAAAGAAGCTGGGTGTCTGCTCCGGCGGCGAACGTAACCGGGTACACCTCGCCATGACCCTCAAGGATGGTGGTAACGTACTGCTCCTCGACGAACCTACCAACGATATTGATGTTAATACACTGCGCGCCCTCGAAGACGCTATTGACGATTTCGCAGGCTGCGTGCTGATCATCAGCCACGACCGCTGGTTCCTCGATCGCCTTGCCACGCATATCCTCTCTTTTGAAGATGAGGGACAGATGGTCTTTTTTGAAGGTGGCTTCTCCGATTACGAAGACGCCAAAAAAGCCCGTCTCGGCGATATCACTCCGCACCGACCCAAAGTCAAACACGTTATGTAAACCCGGAACGGGAGTCGGGGTGTCAGTTTATACCCCGACTCCCATACTCCAGGGAAGTAAAATATACATGGAGGCCAGAAGTATCAAAATAGCCATGATATCGAGTATGAACCCGGCCCTCGCCATGTCCCTGGTGGTCATATAGCCCGATGCAAACACAATTGAATTGGGGGCCGTCGCAATCGGAAGCCCAAACCCGAACGATGCCGCCATAGTGGCACTCAGACACAAACCCAGCGGACTCGCCCCTATACTCCCCGCCAGCGCCATCAGTACCGGCATCATCATGGATGCTGTGGCAATATTGGAGGCGATTTCACTCAGAAAAACCACTACCACGAGTACCGATAATAAAATAAGGGCGTGCGGCATGGAGCTCAGCCCGCGTAATTGTTCTCCGATCCACAACGCCAGCCCGCTGCTGTCAAACCCTTTGGCCAGCGCCAGCCCGCCGCCAAACAGCAATATGATATCCCAGGGAATCGTGACGGCTGTGCCCCAGTCCAGCAACGGGGATTCTTCCCCTTTCCCGTCGCCGGAAGGGGTCAGAAACAGCAGGATAGCACCGGCCACCGCAACGACAGTATCGTTGCAGTTATTTACATACTGATACCAGACCAGTGACCCCGTTACCCAGGCGGTTACCACTACGCCAAATATGGTGAGCAATCTCTTTTCCGGAACAGATAATGGTCCCAGTACCGCCAACTCTCTGTTGAGCATCTCACGGGAGTGATCATCTCTGCCTGATGTGTCCGGCAAGGGGAATAACACCAGAAGCAAACGCCAGCAGACAAACAGAATCGCCGTGGAAACCGGAAACCCGATCAGAAACCAGTTCCAGAATGAAACTGTCTGCCCCATTTTGGCTTCAACAAAGGAAATGAAAATGGCATTGGTAGGAGTGCCAATGATGGTGGCCAATCCACCGATAGAACAGGCGTACCCAACCCCAAGCAATAACGCAATCCTGAAGTTTCTGTTCTGATCACCACTTCCAAGCTGTTGCCCCACAGCAATAGCTACGGGTGTCATCATCACCGCAGTAGCCGTATTGGAAATCCACATGGATATGGCAGCAGTGGCTACCATGAAACCCAATACCATCCGGGAAGGATTGGTACCCATCAAAAAAACCAGCTTCAGGGCTATCCGCTTGTGAAGGTTCCATTTCTCTATGGTTTTTCCGATGAAAAAACCCGCCATGAAAAGATAGATAATCTCGTTGCCATACTCCGAAGAAACAGACTTCAGGGGCATGATACCCAGCAGGGGAAATAACACCAGCGGAAGAAGAGATGTTACAGATGGCTTCACAGGCTCCGTGATCCACCACGCTGCTATCCACAGCGTGATACCTGCAGTAACGCGCGCCCGCCATTCGAGTCCCTCCGGCACAGGTAATGTGAGAACAACCGCGAAAAGAACCGGCCCGGCGAGAAGAAATGACTTTCTGAAATCCATCAGCAACTTTTCGGGCAAAGATAGACTTCCGTTGTGGCTGTACAAGCCCGGTATGGCTCAGAAATGAAAAACCCGGACTTTTTCATTGTGAAAAATCCGGGTTTTGTGACCACGACTGGAGTCGAACCAGCACATCCGAAGGACACTACCCCCTCAAAGTAGCGCGTCTACCAATTCCGCCACGTGGCCTTTTTTAAAGCGGGTGCAAAGATAATGCTTGATCCGGTTTTATCAAAAGTATTTCTGAAAAAATATCTTTAACTGAACATGGTTTTCAGTCTTTCAAAGAATCCCTTTTCATCTTTGCCCGGATTGGGCTTGAAATTGGGCATTGAGCGAATTTTTTCCAGCATTTTCTGCTCTTCGTCAGTGAGTTTTTTGGGTGTCCACACGTTTACATGGACAAGCATATCGCCTTTCTCGTGTCGTTGCTGCAGAACGGGCAGTCCTTTGTCTTTCAGCCGGAAAATTTTTCCCGACTGTGTGGCGGGAGGAATGGTCATCCGCACCTGGCCGTCGAGAGTAGGTATATCAATCTTCGCTCCCAGCGCTGCGTCTGCGAAATTGAGGAACATCTCATAAATGATGTTGTTGCCGTCGCGCGTGAAGTGCTCGTGTGGCGTTTCTTCCACAGTAATCAGCAGATCGCCCGGAACTCCTCCCTTTGCGCCCGAGTTGCCGCGACCGGAGAGCGATAACTGAATTCCCTCATGCACGCCAGCCGGAATATCCACATCTATGGTGTCTTCTCCAAAAATTCTTCCGTCGCCTTTGCAAACATGGCATGGCGACTTGATTACCTGTCCGGCGCCATTACACACCGGGCACTGGGCTGCTGTCTGCATCATGCCGAAAGGAGTCTGCGTGACTCTGTTCACCGAACCTGATCCGCGGCAGTGGCCGCACGTTTCCACGCCGCCCTGCTCGCGCGCACCCGATCCATTGCAGGTATTGCAGGTAACCTGCTTCTTGACCTTTATCTTCTTGTTGACGCCGGTAGCTATTTCTTCAAGGGTCATTTTGACCTTGATACGCAGGTTGGTGCCCCGTTCGCCCCTGGAACGGCCACCTCTGCGGCTGCCACCAAAAAAGTTGCCGAAAATATCGTCGGAGTCAAAGCCGAATTGCCGCAGGATTTCATCCATGTCCATGCCCTGAAAACCGCCGCTTCCTCCTCCTCCCATATTTTCCACGCCGGCATGGCCATAGCGGTCGTAACGCGCCCGCTTGTCCTCATTGCTGAGCACATCATAAGCCTCTGCAGCCTCTTTGAACTTGTCCTCGGCTTCCTTGTCACCCTGATTTTTGTCGGGGTGATACTTGATCGCCTTCTCGCGGTAGGCCTTTCTGATCTGATCAGAACTGGCATCTTTGGGTACGCCAAGTACCTCGTAATAATCTCTTTTTGACATGTTATGCGAGCGTAAATTGCATTTTGGCTTGTTTACTGACCAACTACCACCCTGGCAAAGCGGATGATGCGATCTCCAAGCATGTAGCCTTGTTCCACAACATCCAGAATTTTACCTTTCAGTTCTTCGGTGGGAGCCGGTATCTCGGCAATGGCCTCATGACGGTCGGCATTAAAGGCATCGCCCGATGCTGTTTCAAACTGCGCAAGCCCCTTCGATGAAAGTATGCCAGTCAACTTGTGATGTATAAGAACCATGCCTTCGTCGAGCCCGCTATTCTTCCTGGCACGCTCAAAATCGTCCAGAATTGGCAGTAGCGCTGTCAGAATTTCACGTCCCGCAGAGGTAATCAGGTCAATACGCTCTTTGGCAGCGTGCCGTTTGTAGGTTTCAAAGTCAGAGTACAGGTACAGAAATTTGTTTCTCGCCTCATCGAGCTGTTGTTTGAGACTCTCCACTGTTTCTGAATTTGTATCATTTACAGTGGATTCAGAGGAGTTTTCTGCCGCTGTTTCCTGGTTTTCCGTCTGCTCAACAGTCTGTTCTTCAGCTTCCTGCTCTTTCATATTGAAAAACTTTTTTATTCTTTGTTTCATGATGATTGTATAATCGCAGCAACTTTCATGCCTTGCGTGTATTTATGTCAAAATGGCAGAGAGTCGGCTCATTTCCCCAGTTTCTCGGAAAGCATTTTGTCCATATAATCGTTATTCAGGTCAACGCCCATTATTTTTCCTTCAGGATTGATCAGAAACAGGGTGGGAATTGACTTGATATTGTAAAGTGTGGTGACGGGACCGCTGAAGTCCCGTGGCTCCATGGCGTGGTATGGCCACCCGAGCCGGTCGTTGATAATGGCATTTTGCCAGCTCCTGGTGTTAACGTCAATGGCCAGGCTGAATATTTCAAGGCCTTTTTCGTGGTACCTCCTGTACAAATCTGTCAGAAACGGGTTCTCCTGCCGGCAAGGCCCGCACCAGCTCCCCCAGAATTGAAGGATCACGTACTTGCCCCGCAGATCCGACAGTTTTGCCCTGTTACCGTCAACGGTGGTTACTTCAAAATCAGGGGCGACATCTCCGGAACCAAACCGTGGCTGCCTGTATTTCCAGATACCGAATAAAAGGGCTGCTAACGCCACAATGAAGACTGCGTATTGTACTTTCTTGTTGTTCATGGTTGATAATTTTATTCATGATACAGATAAAGAGTGATTTTTGTCACGCACTTACCCGGAATCATCCGTTACTTTTGCTGCCTCAAACATACAACAGATGCTCAGAATTGACCCGAACGAGATTGCTACCAAGGATCTTCATCAGTTTATTGTCGGTGCTGTAGCGCCTCGCCCGATCGCCTTCGCCAGTACAATCAGTACGGATGGTATTCACAACCTGGCGCCGTACAGTTTTTTCAATGCTTTCAGCAGCAATCCGCCTCTGCTGATCTTCTCCTCCAACCGTCGTGTATCAAACAACACGACCAAGGATACGCTGAAAAACGTTCAGGATACGGGACAGGTTGTTATTAACGTCGTGAGCCACAGTATTGTTCGCCAGATGGCTATCGCCGGAGTGGAATACGGTCCGGAAGTGGATGAATTCAAAAAAGCCGGCCTTACCCCGATCCCCTCTGAACTGGTACGGCCACCCCGTGTTGCCGAAAGTCCGGTACAGATGGAATGTGTGGTAGAGCAGATTCTCCCGCTCGGTGAGTCGGGTGGTGCCGGTAACCTGATTATATGCCGTATTGTTCTGATGCACATAGCTGAAGAGGTGCTGAACGACAAGGGCCGTATTGATCCGCACAAAATTGACCTGATGGGCCGCCTCGGTCGCTTCTATTACGTGCGTGCCAGCGGGGCAGCCATCGAGGAGATTGTTCAGGAAGCTACCACGATGGGCGTCGGCTTTGATGGCCTGCCCGAGGCAGTCCGGTTCAGCCCGGTGTTAACCGGAAATCACCTCGGTATGCTTGCCGGATTACCCGTGCTGCCCACGCTCGAGGAGGCCATGGCCTCCCTCGCGCACGACGCGCGTGCGCACGCAGCCGCCGGCAATCGCGAGGCTCTTCAGATATATGCCCGCGAGGCCCTGGATCAGGGAAATATCCCGCTGGGGGCGGCACTGGCGGTGGTGAGTTGCTTATAATTACCTGTCGGCCGCCACTACCTCACCATAAAGGTCAAACGCCTCGGCGCCAGTGATACGCACATGGGCGAAATCGCCCAGGCGTACATAGTTGTTTTTTACCGGAACGAGAACTTCGTTGTCCACTTCAGGAGAGTCGGCTTCCGTACGGCCGATGTAGTACTTGCCCTCTTTCCTGTCGAAGAGGGTTTTATAGATGCCACCGATTTTGGCCTCATTTCTCAGCATGGAAATCTCTTCCTGTACTTCCATCAGCGTGCTGGCACGGAGTGCCTTCTCCTCTGCAGGGATATCATCGGGCATGTCATAGGCGCGTGTGCTTTCTTCGTGTGAATACTGGAAAACCCCCACACGATCAAATTGCTGCTCTTTTACAAAATCGAGCAGTTCATTGAAATCATGTTCTGTTTCGCCCGGGTGCCCCACCAGGAAGGTGGTTCTCAATGCGATTCCCGGTACTTTTTCCCTGATTTTTGCGATCAGCTCCTCGGTTTCTGAACGTGTAATCTGTCTGCGCATGGCCTCCAGCACCGGATCACTGGCGTGCTGAAGCGGTATGTCAAGATAATTGCATATCTCCGGCCGCTCGGCCATTACATCCAGTATTTCCAGCGGGAACTTCGACGGGTATGCGTAGTGGAGTCGTATCCATTCTATCCCCTCCACATCGGCCAGTGCATGCAGCAGGCGCGGGAGTTCCCGGTTTTTGTACAGATCGAGGCCGTAATAGGTAAGTTCCTGAGCGATCAGCAACAGTTCCTTCACGCCCCGCCGTGCCAGGTTCCGTGCCTCCATAACCAGTTCTTCCACCGGACGGCTCACGTGTTTTCCACGCATAAGTGGTATGGCGCAGAACGAGCAGGTCCGGTTACAGCCCTCACTGATTTTCAGATAGGCATAGTGGGGCAGGGTAGTAATCTGTCTTTCGCCGAGCAGTTCATATTTGTAATCTGCCTCGAGGCGGGCAAGCAGTGCCGGCATTTCGAGTGTTCCGAAGAAGGCGTCCACCTCCGGAATTTCCTGCTCGAGATCGTCCTTGTAACGCTGCGAGAGGCATCCTGTGACGTAGAGCTTTTCTATATTTCCCAGTTTTTTCTCGCCGGCGTACGTAACAATCGTGTCTATACTCTCCTGTTTTGCCAGATCAATGAAACCGCAGGTATTAATGATAACTACATTGGCATCGGTTCCATCCTGCTCATGCGTTACATCAAAATCATTTCCCCGCAGTTGGGTAATCAGGTTCTCACTGTCCACGAGGTTTTTGGAGCAACCGAGTGTTATGACGTTTATTTTGTCTTTTCTGAAACTTCTGGCCTTCATGCTGAATGGTATGTTGCCGCAAAGTTCGGCAGAATTTACCAAAAAAATGGAGCAAACCTTTGGGGGCTACTCTTACAGCACTACTTTTGCGGCCATGACACAAAAAGAACTGCTCGACCGCCTTGAATCTGATCTGAAAGACGTGATGGATGTTGTCCGCTCGTCGCTATCCGGGCAGTCTGCAGATATCCTCCGGAAAAGACCAGCACCCGAATCCTGGAACGCGCTCGAGTGTTTTGCACACATGAATGTTTTTCTTGAAAGGTATATTCCCGCTATGGAACGGGTGATTCACCTGGCAAAGGCTCGCCGGTGGTCGCCCGCTGACCGTCTGAAGTACACCTGGAAAGGAAAGCGTGTGATCGGCAAAGCTGCTCGCTCCAACACTCGTCAGGCCAAAACTCCCAAACGATACAATTACATAAACCAGCCTGTGGGCCAGGAGGCTGTCAAATCATTTCTTATTAATTCTGAAAGACTGCTGCGCACTGTTCATGCTGCGAAAGAGGTTGACCTGAACCGCCCCCGTATCGGCTGGGGGCCAAGCGGTTTTTTCAAACTCACGCTGGGTAATATGCTAGAATGGCTTGTTGAACACAGTCTCCGTCACGTAAACCAGGCATCCAAAGCAGCTCGCAATTAAACATTTTCGTCTATGGCTTCTGCACTTTCCAATCTGTCTGAATACAATGAGGAAAATATCCCGTCGGCCGTAAAAATGTCCTTCGGTATAGTGGTGGCTGAATGGAACCGCCATATCACGCACGCACTGCTCGACGGGTGCGTGCAGACGCTGCTCCGTCACGGCGCCACTGAGGAAAATATACATATTGCCCGGGTACCAGGCTCTTTTGAGCTCACAGCGGGTGCTGTTGTACTGGGTACAGAGCTCAGGCTGGATGCTGTTATCTGTCTGGGTTGTGTGATCAAAGGCGAAACTAACCACGATGACTATATCAATAATGCGGTAGCTGCAGGGCTGACGCATTTGGGCATTCAAACCGGCAAACCGCATATTTTCGGACTGCTCACCGTCCTTAACGAACAACAGGCGCTAGACCGCGCCGGTGGCAGGCACGGAAACAAGGGCGTGGAGGCAGCCGTAACGGCCATCAGGATGGCAGCTCTGAAGCTTTCTCTGCGTAATGAAGTAAAAAAGATCGGTTTCCAGGCGTCGCCGGGTATCCTCTGAAAAACCCGGACTTGTCATGCACAGGGTTGAATGACAGCAACGCTTCGGGAAAAAAGGCCCGGGTTGCTGTTCTGGTTTTCTGAAGAAACCCAGGGCCCGTTTCGTGACAGTTAATCAGGGTTCGCTCTCTTCCCTGTTTCCTTTCAAAAGTTTGCTCGTCAGTTTTCGCGCTTCCTGTTTCGGACTTCGCCACCAGTGCGCCGACAGCACTGGTATGTAACTGATACCGGTCTTTCTGAAATAATTATTCAGCTTGAACTCCCATTCGTAACTTGGCAGTTCTGTTTTCGACAAAACGCCGTCGAATGCAATGGCACTGCTTGCCTCCTCATTTGTCATGCCTTTAATGAATAACGGTACCCTCACGCCGGCTGCCTGATATGATTTTTTCATCTGACTGGCATCAAAGTAGGGCCTCAGTGCGTATTCCACCTCTTCGGAGAACAGGGTCGGTTCAAAGTACGATTCTGTGTAATCAAGCAGATTTTTCATTTTGGTGAGTTGTTCTTCTGCAGCCTCGCTCTCTCCCCGCTGCAGGTGATCTGCAAAAGTAACCAGGTGCGATAAAATACAGGTGCCCAGGAAATTCCTGTCGGCGGCAAGTACGGCGTGGAGGCCTTCCGGAATCGAATGTGCAATATAAAACTTCTGTGTTGCACGTGTCAGAACAACATGTAACTGATTGATTCCCAAATTTGTATTCCAGAAATGCAGGTCGCGTGTAAGCGTTCCATGCGCATCTGTGACCCCGTGCGTGAGGGAAAGGATGAGAATGTCAACGTGCTGTCCCTGCATTTCAGCGAACTGATAGACTCCAAGCCCGTTCAGGATAAGTTGCTGTATTTTCTCCCAGCCGGCCATTTTTCGCTGTCTGATACGCAGCAGTTGGGAGGCAATCAGATCGCGCTGCTGCACTGTTGAGCAGGCAATACCCACCACCGGATAGGTGTGTGCCGGGGTTTGCTCGATCAGATTCAGCCAGTCAATTACCTGCCGGGCCTCCGCTTCGTTTGTCCTGGATGGTTCATCGTAACGACCTTCTACATTCATGACGATCGTTGAGTCAAGGGCGCTTCTGCCGGAAGGAATTCGTTTGAACGGAGTTTTGAAGGCAATTTTATTGAATCGGACCCAGCCTTCCGGCGTGTCCTGATGCTGGTAGTCGAGATGCATTGCACTGGCGCCGATACCTTTGCAGAACTCCAGGATATCATCGTCGGCAAACGGCGTCATGTCCTGCTTTTCATCGCCAAACACCACGAATCTCTTCGCCATACTGAAAAGGTGATAACATTCCTGTTTGTGAATATTATGCCCCTCATCAACCAGTACCAGATCGTAAACAACCTGCGATTGCTGCATGACGTCAAGGGCAACCATCGGAGTGGTGAGAATGACCGGGAGTGTTTCAGACAGCGGGTGGAAGTGATGTTGAATCAGATCTTCAGCCTTGACCGCTGCGCTCAGGCTTCGGTTGTCTTTTCCAAACCAGGTTTTATAGGCGCCCGAATTGGCGTTTTTCAGCTCTTTCAGCGCCTTTTTCTTTCTTTCCTGCCACAGTGCGCTGATCTGATCGGGTAAAAGTTGATTCAGACTTCTGGTGTGGTTGATCAGATCGAGTATCGCATCTTCGGTCCAGACAATGTCGGGGTGAAAATTGCCCTGCAGGAGGAAGTGCAGATACCAGCTTTCGAAGGCAGCCTGCCAGTTGTTGGGCTGAATCCGGCAGAGCGCACTGACCACTTTCTTGGAGAGCTCGCTGAGCGACAGCCAGTGTCGTTGCCAGATATAAAAATCATCAAAGTCGCGCAGATAGAAACGGGTATCCTCCAGACGGGCTATAAGGTCTTCCAGAAACTCCTGCCGCTTGGGGATAGTCAGCATTTCGTGCTTCAGATGATCGTTGTAAAGCCCTGATGAATTGAATTCTTCCAGAAACAAATCCAGTGATTCTTCCAGATCCCTTATTTTATCTCTGAAGTCCAGTTCGGGGTGCGCGCCCTTGGAAGTGAGTCTTTTTACGTCTTCGCGCACACTCGCAGGTATCCTCCTTCTCCAGTTGTTTGTGGAAATTTCGAAGTCGCGGGTGAGCTGGCTGATGCGTGAAATGTTCCGCATGTCCGGATTGGGCGGAAAATCAAACTCAAAGTATCTTCTGAGGCTGTATGTTTTCAGTAATTCTTCGAAATAGCCTCCTATACGCTCTTTGGCAGCAACAATTTCCTTGTACTTGTCGCTGAAAATGCCATACAGTCTTTCGGCGTTGGATATTGGCTTTTCAAAATCTGTACCAAACCGGGTTATGCCATCCTCCAGACTGTTTTTGATGCGCTTGACAAGTACCGCGAGGTCGAAATAATATTGTTCGAAGTGATCCTGCAGGCTTTCAGCATAGTCGTTGGTCTGTGAAATGTAGCGGTGGTGAAGTGCGGTTGCCTTGTCGGAAAGCGCTTTTACCTTTCCGCTTGTCCATTGCATCCCCTTTGCCGAAGAATATTCGGAAAAGATACTGCCATTCAGATTGCCGAGCGGGTGGTGCAGAGTAGGAAAACGTCTGAAAAGAGGTTCGGATGAGTAAATAGACTCAACAATATGATTGTACTCCTGTTCGTTAAATGTGAAATCCTGGGGGTTCAGCTGACTGAGTAACAACTCTTTCCCCTCTGTCCGGTTGGCGCGAAGATATCGCCCGACTGTTTCGCTGAAGTCAAGGGATCCGAAGAGGGGCTTGTGGAGAGACTTCCACGCGTTATCCAGTTTGTTCTGTTCACGAATCGTTTTGTTCAGTACTGTCTGGAATAAATCCCGATTGTAACTGACTTTGCTTTTGGACTCGGCACTCATCCGGAGCATGTCTGCGAGCATCAGTTTGTCTCCTTCCAGATCGCGCAGCACGAAAGACAGTTCACCGATACCTTTGTCAAGCAGCAATTTCTGGGCTCTGCGAAGAGAATTGATACTTTTCGAAACCACCAGACATTTCTTGCCGTGTGAAAGTGCATTCATCACGATTGCGGAGATCAGTAATGTCTTGCCGGACCCCGACGCTCCTTCAACTACGGTGAGCGCATTGTTCTGAACAGCCTCCAGCGCTGCCCGCTGACTGGGATCGAGTGGCAGCATGGAGAAGGTATGTATCCAGCTGTCGCCGATAACCTCCGGATCCGGAATGGCTGTTGGCGCCTCTCCTGTAATGGTGCGCGGCAGGGTAGGATAGATACCCATAACGGCCGACCATGAAAGCATGTTCTGCCCGGCTCTCAGGGTTTCTTCGTCCGGAAAGGGTTTGATACTCAGTGGCAGTCCATCTGAATACAGTGAAAATGTATTGCTGATGATCTCACAAAAATTGTTGAACGCCCCGGTTTTGTACCAGTCATTTTCGGCAAAATAGCGCGCTTTCGATGTGAAATCACTCCCTGATATACTGTCTAACAGGTGAAAAAGGGGATAGTTGGGCGTTATTGGCTGTACGACCTGCCTTGTCACCTGCCAGTTGTCGGCTTGATTCTGGCTTGGCTCCAGAACTATATGCCACACAAAAAGTGGCGCCGAGAGTTCCTGGTTCCCGAGTTTTCCTATCAACATGGGGTATCCGACTCCCAGATTTTTGGAGCCGAAAACGCGCTCCCGGTTTCTCGACTCGAAGTAAAGATGCAGCAGCCATTCGCTGGCCGGATGATTGGCTGCGATCGGCAAGTCTATCTCTTTGGCCCCGGGAAGCTCATATATCAGTTTGACCGACAAATCTCCGTCAACTGTGGTTAAATCAGCCCGCGCCGGAGGTACAGGCCTGGCATTTAGCCATTCCAGTGCTGCGCTGCTGTATGCAGTCGAGGCGGTGGTTTTGTCCGGAAAACGATTGTTTTCTATCATAAATTTGAAGTGGGATACAACTTTACACGCAAAAGAACGGAATTTGCGGGAAAATATTGAGAATTAGATTCGGGAGGATTACTTTTGTAAAAAAACTCATGCTCGATCGGTATCCAAGACTGTTCTCTGTCCTTCTCACCCTGCTGTTTTTTGGGCTGATTCTGATGTATGTAAAGGAATTTCCTTTTTTCTCGAATACGATTGAGGTGAAATGGCTGTTGATAGGTGCCCTGATCGCTGGGTCGCTGATTGCTGTGCTGATTGTTGCGCTCTCTTTCAAAAAACTTGCTCCGCTCGGAAGGCATATTCCCGAGTTGTTGTTCATCGGATCGGTTTCTCTGATTTTTTCTCCGCTTTTTGCCAGCCTGCTCAACCGCTATCCCGGTACCGATGAACTCCAGTCCTTTGAGTTTGTCTCCGAAACGCCTTTCATTGCCTCCCGGTATGGTATTCTGAAAGATGAAAAACTGAAACCTACCGGCTACCGGCTGAAGGTCAGGTACAAGGGCAGGGAATTGTCGTTCCGCTACAAAACCCAGGCCTATTTTCCTGTTACAAGGCCAGGTGAAGAAATTCTTGTGCCTGTCAGGAGAGGTATCCTCGGTTTTTCTGTGGTCATGCTGAAGTAAAACTCATTTCTGAAATTACAGACAAACGGGATTGTACCCGGCGGGAAGATTCCGGACAGTTTCTATACAAGATGGAGTATGTTCCCTTTGGCATAGCAACTTCTGCAGCGCGGCTCGTATTGCTCCTTTTCTCCCAAAAGTACAATAGAATCACCATCGGCGAGCCGATATGAATGTGTTGCCAGATTGCCGCAATGAACACAGATAGCATGTACCTTGGTTACATATTCGGCTATCGCCAGCAATTCAGGCATCACTCCGAAAGGCTGTCCCCGGTAGTCCATATCCAGTCCGGCTGCAATGACGCGAATACCTCTGAGGGCCAGTTCCTGGCATACCGCCGGCAATTGGTCGTCGAAGAATTGCGCTTCATCGAGTCCGATTACCGCCACATCATCGCCGAGCCTGAGTAATCTGGAAGAATGATCAACAGGAGTTGCCAGCAGAGA
Organism: Bacteroidota bacterium; assembly: GCA_039804245.1. GTDB lineage: Bacteria > Bacteroidota > Bacteroidia > Chitinophagales > Saprospiraceae > M3007. The sequence continues at coordinate 10,377 of JBDLWO010000252.1, read as the reverse complement.
CGACGTGTCGTGTGAAACAATGGCCTGTTCATCGTATCGGGTATCAACTTTGGGCTTGAATACCTCCACTTTCATGGAGGCAATTTTGGCTCTTTTGAGTCTTCTGATCAGCTCTTCAGTCTTGCCGGAGAACATACATCCGCAAATAACTTCAATCCAGCCTGATCGCTGCCCTTTAAAATGAGGTTCTAGAAACACAGTTTTTGAAATTTTTCAGAAATTCGCCGGTGAAAGTAAATAGTCTAAAACCTCTCACAAAATGGATTTTCAAAAATCGAAATTATTTCTCGATAAACTGAACCGCGAATTCGCCCGTTTGTCCAAAGATCCGGATAACGTGGTGCGCCTTGATGTTGATATTATGGCCTCGTATGTTCGCGATCTTTACGATGCACTGTATGATTCTCCGGTTGCACCTTATCCCGTTTCTGTAAAGCCAGAACCCGCCCCCCGACGTGAACCGATGCCGGAGCTGACACCGGAGCCGGCACCTCCGCCTGTCAGAGAGCCGGAGGCGCCGGCTGCTGTTCCTGAACTTCCCGCAACCAGGCCCGAGAAGGAAAAAAAAGAGGTGTCTGTCCCGCGGCCTGCACCCATAGTGTCCACTTCATTTGCTTCCGACAAGATAGAGGTTCACGATGCCGACACGGAGGCTTTGTTTGAGGAGAAAGTTGCCAAAGAGTTGTCGGACAGACTTTCAGAGCTGCCTATCGCCGACCTGAAAAAAGCCATTGCGCTGAACGACAAACTGCTGTTTACCCGCGAATTGTTTGGAGGTCAGGGTGCAACTTTTGATTCTGCTGTCAGTGATATCAACGGAATGGGCAGTTTTGCCGACGCGCAGCATTATATGGTGAGGCAGTGTGTAAAGCGTTTTGAATGGAGTGATCCCAAACGCATTGAAACCGCCAAGAGTTTTATCAGATTGGTCAGGAGGCGTTTCAAATAAATTGATGATGAAAATTCTGATTGCCGGACAGGGTATTGCCGGTTCGGTACTGGCACATACGTTGTCCGGGCGCGGTTGCGATGTATATGTGGCCGATGCTACTCTTCCAGGATCGTCTTCGCGCTTCGCGGCGGGGATTATTAATCCTGTAACCGGCAAACGCTTCGTCAGATCCTGGAACTTTGATCTGTTCTTTCCTGCAGCCATGCAGGTGTACCGGCAACTGGAAGCGCTTGCCGGCAGATCACTGATCAGACAATACCCGGTAGTACGCCTGCTTGCGACTCCCGGCGAGGTGAACGACTGGTCGGCTCGTTGCGCTCAGTCCGATTACGCGGATCACGTGCGCGAGTTGCCTGATGCACGCGAGTGGGGGCCAATGTTGAAGCCCGGGTTTCATTTCGGCGAAATAACGCAGGCTGCACGCGTTGATTTTCCGGGACTCACCGACGCACTCAGGAAGCGATGGACAGAGGAGGGGCGCTTTATTGATCAGGCTGTGGAACCCGGGCAGGCCGACTACTGGTTATCCGAGTTCGACAGGGTGATTTTTACAGAGGGATTTCGCGGTCAGTTCAATGAGCTATTCCCCACCGAACTGTGGCGCGTGGCGAAGGGAGAAGCCCTGATTATCCGCTTTCCTGGTTTCCGGGGGCTGGATTTCAGTTCCATGCTGAAAAAAACAGCTATCATCGCTCCACTCGGGGATGACACTTTCTGGGTAGGAGGCACCTATCAGTGGCATTTTCCTGATTTTGAGCCCAGTGCGGGTGAAAGAGATTTTCTGGTCAGCCACCTCAACGAGATGATTGACGTTCCGTACGAAATAGCAGATCATGTTGCCGGTGTGCGCCCCACTGTCAAAGACCGGAGGCCGCTCATCGGAGAGAGCCCGGCAAAGAGGAATGTATTTATTTTCAACGGAATGGGCACAAAAGGGGCTTTGCTGGCACCATACTGGGCAGCACACCTGGCAGACCATCTTCTCGAGGGCCAACCCATAGATCCGGAAGTGTCTTTATTCAGAAAAGGAAGCTGAAGCAGTATCAGACTGTATCGCCGAGTACAACACTGCGGTCAACCCGATCGGGAAGGGGCCCGAAATGAGCGAGTTTCAGCTCGGCCATTTTGCGCCCGGCAACGGCACATTCAAGTGGCGCCGCTCCCTCCAGCCGGGCAGTCAGATAACCTGACCAGAAGGCATCGCCTGCTCCGGTAGTGTCTTTCACCTCTACTTTTCTCGCCGGCAGATAGTGGGCGCCGTCAGCATTTCCTACCCAGCAGCCCTTGTCGCCCAGCGTGAAGCATACTTCCGGAGCTCCCATTTTCATGAAGTGCTCAATGACCGCCTCGGGTTGAGGATTCTGGTTCTCGTACAGGCGAGACCAGTCAACATCGCTGATTTTAATGAGCGAGCCCAGTCGCGACCATTCTGCTACCACCCGCTGAGCCTCCAGCCGGTCGGGCCAGATTTTTTCGGCGTAATTGGCATCCAGACTTAACTGACAACCAGCCCTTTTTGCCCTTTCTCCGGCATCCAAAATAACGTGCTGGGCCGGATTTTTACTGAGCGCGAAACAGGTGGTGTGAAAAATACTGATGTCTTCGAATTTCTGGAAGGGAAACTGCCGGATGGATAACTGATAGTCTGCATTACGATATGCCTGAAAGTTGGATACAGCTGCAGAGCGCGTAACCAGAATGAGGGTGGTTGGTTCGTTCACCTGTGCTACATGCATAACATCAACCCCTGTACGTTCCACATAGTTTCTGAGGATATTGCCCATGTCATCATTACCCACACAGGCAACCAGCATCGCGTTATTGCCCAAACGAGCCATATTCATGGCCAGATTCGCAGGACTGCCACCCGGAATTCGCTTGAAAAGCGTGGCTTCGTCCAGTGTTTGTACAAATTCGGCGGTTATAAAGTCAACCAGAAGTTCGCCGGCCGACAGGATTGCAATAGATCTGCTCATAGATGTTTTTTAAATATTACTTCCAGGAGGATTTCTGCGTTGTGCATTTGCTACTCCATATCCCTCAAAGTAATTCTTTTACAGGGCGCAATGATACGACTATTTGTCGAGTAAAGGGCCGCCTGAAGCCAAAAACATAAAATGATTTGCTGGCGCCACAGGCTTTCACTATGTTTGGGGCGGATATCAAGTATAATGAATAAAATGCCGTCAGTTTCTATTCTCTGGGCCGACCGGATACGCAACGTTTCCACTATTATGGTGATTGCTATCCATGTAGCTGCTCCCATTGCACACGTTCCACAGGATCTGAACAGTTTCTGGTGGTGGATTGGCAATTTCTGGAACTCTCTCAGCAGACCCGGAGTTCCTTTGTTTGTTATGCTCAGCGGCTTCCTGCTGTTGGGCAAAGATTATCCGCTGCCTGACTTCCTCGGCAGAAGATTCTCGAGGGTAGTGATTCCGGCCCTTTTCTGGATGATTGTCTATTCTGTTTACGGATATATAGCCGGAAATAACCCCGCCACAGTCTGGGATGCTGTCCGGAACATCATTATCCGGCCGGTTCATTATCACCTCTGGTTTATTTATCTGATTATTGGTCTCTATCTGGTTTATCCTGTCCTCCGGCCCTGGATTAAATCTGCCGGTGAAAGTGACTTCAGGTATTTCTTCATCATGAGCATGATCGGAGCCTGGTGCTACAAAATACTGGCTATCTATTTCAACCTGCCGATTGGTGTCTATTTCGAACTTTTTACGAATAACTGCGGCTATTTTGTGCTCGGATATTATCTGGGTACCAAAGGACCTGCAGGTATGGAGGCCGGAGGTCTTCCCTCGTGGCGATTCAGCGAAAAACAGCTTGTTCTTGTCGGACTGGCCCTGATTCTGGCAGGGACGGCCACTACCATGCTCGGCACTTACTGGCTGAACAGCGGGTGGACTCCCGGATCAAATTTCGATGTTTATTTCTACGATTACCTCACACCCAATGTAGGCTTTTCTGCAATAGGCTGGTTCCTGCTGATTCGCTTCGGCTGGTCTGCCACTCCACTGCACGAGGTAGAAAAGGACTTTTCTGCTGCCAGTTTCGGTATCTATCTGGTACATGTGCTCGTGATGGACTGGTGGGGCCAGTGTGGCTACTGGCACAGCGGGCAACATCCCCTCAAGGGAGTCCCGGTGCTGATTGGTATTGTCACGCTGACGACTTTTCTGGCTGTTCAACTGATCAGGGTACTGCCTTTCGGGAAAAAAATAACCTGATTCGCGCGATAATGGGCGTATTTTTGCCCCGATGGAACCTGTCTCCAACTATACTGGTTAAGAGGATATGATTGTACGCGCGCTGAAACAGTGGAAAAACTCCTATTCCGGGATTCCCCGCAATATCTGGCTGCTCTCGCTAATCAGCCTGATAAACAGGTGCGGGAGCCTGGTCATTGCATTTCTTACGCTGTACCTCACGCAGGAACGGAACCTTGGTATCAGGGAAGCAGGCTATGCCACTGCTTTTTTCGGACTTGGCTCCATAGTCGGTTCTTATACCGGTGGCAGGCTCACGGATCGTTTCGGGAGTTCCCCTGTTCAGTTTGTGAGTCTGGTACTGAATGGCGTTGTCCTTGTGATATTGTACTATATTACTGACTTCTACCAGATTTGTACAGGTATTTTCATCATGGCGCTCACGGGAGAGGCGTTCAGGCCTGCCAATTCAGTAGCCATTGCGGCCAATTGTACGCCTGAAACCCGTACCCGTTCCATATCCCTGTACCGGATGTCGGCCAACATGGGTTGGGCTGTAGCGCCTGCCCTTGGAGGCCTCCTTGTTATATTTGGCTGGCCTTATCTTTTCTGGGTGGATGGACTCACCTGTATCGCTGCGGCGGTTGCTGTATATCTGTTGTTCCCGCCCTCGGCAGCACCGCAAAAAGCCGAACAGGAGGAAGTGCAGCAAAAAGCCGGCCTGTCGCCCTGGAGAGACAAAGACTTTCTCTGGTTCTGCTTCCTCACAATGCTGAATGCCACTGTATTCATGCAACTGATCTGGATCATACCTGTGTTCTGGAAGGAATCCTATGGCTGGTCGGAGTCGCTGGTAGGCATTATGTCGGCTGTTAACGGATTAGTTGTATTTCTGGTGGAAATGCCGCTTGTATTCAGAATAGAAAAACTTCGAACGCCTCTGTCATTCGTCAGAACTGGCCTTTTCCTGTATGCCATCTCATACTGGAGTATTCTGCTTCCGTATGATCCGATATTGATGGCATCATTATTCACAGTGGTCATCTCTTTCGGAGAGGTATTTGTCATGCCCTTCAGCAGCAACTTCGTATTCGGTCGTTCGAAGGGTGGTTTTCAGGGGCAGTATATGTCTTTTTATGGTATAGCCTATTCCATTGCCAACACAGTGGCGCCGCTCTACGGCACACAGGTGGCTGCAGCGTTCGGGTATCCGACACTGTGGGTAATGCTCGGTTGCCAGGCTATTCTGGTGCTGTTCGGTTTCTGGTGGCTGGAAAAGCGGGTGAATCGCCGTCTCAATACGGCCTCGATGCCCGAAGATTGAGAAAATGTTTGAAGCCGAGGGTGACCGAAAGCCTCTCTGCATTGAAGTGGTAATTGATATCGGCCACTACTTCGAAATTCCTGAACATGTCCCGTATGTAGAAATACCCGAGTTCAGCACCCAGGGTATAGTCCAGTCCATATACGGCGTCGTTACCTGCGGCCAAATCGCGGGTCTGGAAGTAATAGCGGAGTCCGCCTTTGCCAAGCACAGTAAATGCAGCCCTTTTTGTTCGTGCGCAACGGTCGCCGTTCGAACGGTACATTCCGCCACCCACTTCCAGCAGTGCAAATGGTGTTGTGTTAAGTGTTTCCTGCAGGTCTTCTTTCGGATCAGCAGTAGCCTGCACACCCGCACCCACGCGTGCAACACTCCAGTGTGTGCCGACATTGAAGGCGAATGCACCTCCAAGCCCAACGTTGGTTTTGATATTTTCAAAATCGGGTGCAACTACAAAAATTGCAGGAACATCCAGGAACATCCGGGGGCCTTCCTGAGCAGAAGTGGAAAAAGCAAGCGCTGAAAATGCGCAAAAAACAAGAAAAAATTTCTTCATAAAACGGTGGAATGTGTTTCGATCAGGGGAGCGAAGGTAATCGTTTCATGTCAGAATAGTGCTGCTACTATATTCGTGTAATCGGATTGCAGAGATATCTGATGTCAGTTCCGGAAGATTTACTGATATTTTATTGGCAGGAATTGTTGGTGTAAATTGTTGTATTGGCATATTTTAGCGCGGAAATATCAATGTGGTCATGGCAAAAAATGCGAAACCTGCCGTTTCCCCGATTCAAGGTAATAGCGGCGAATTCTCTCAAAGTCTTGAAAAGTGGCTTCCGGTCATTCTGGCCGGCACAGCAGCCCTGCTTTTTTCCTCAGGGCTGAACAACGAAATGGTGGATGTTGATGATCATTCAGCTACCACCAATAACCCTGCCGTTACCCGGCTGGAGTTATTTTCCGGATTCAATCTCGGTATGTTTGCTCCACTCACCTGGCTGGGTTACGCCTTGTGCTACCAGTTGGGTGGAGAAAACAGTTTCTGGTATCATTTCCTTGGTCTGATTATACATACATGTAATGTCTGGCTTGTGTTCAGACTGCTGCGAGATCTTGGCACCACATTGTCTGTAGCGGGTTTTGTAACTTTTTTCTTCGGGATTCATCCCCTTCAGGTGGAACCTGTTGCCTGGATTGCCGGTTTCAGTACCCCCCTTTTTTCGTTATTCTCGCTGTGTTCGTTGCGCGCCTACGTGCGACACACCCGATCGGAAGGCGTCGGGGCCGGGTATTGGCATGCTCTTGTTTTCTTTGTTCTTGCGGGATTGGCCAAGTCTGCAGCGGCGGTGCTGCCGTTGTCGCTGCTTGCGCTCGATCTTTGGATGAAGAGACCCGTTTCACGCCGGACAATTCTGGAAAAAGTTCCGTTTTTTGTGCTTGCACTGGGGATGGGTATCCTCACGCTCATATCCCGGAAGCACGCCGGGCTGCCTGACCAGCCGGCTGATTTTTCTGTTTCCGACCGCTTTCTGATGGTATGCCAGACTATTGTGTTTTACTGGAAACAAATCCTGCTCCCCGGCGGACTCAGTATCTGGTACCCTTTCGTCAGAGATAACGGTTCGTGGCCATGGAGTTACTACGCATCACCATTTATCCTGCTGGCGGTATTGTTCGCAGCATGGAGGTTGCGCGGGTCGGCTCCTGTCATACTGGCCGGACTGGTATTTTATCTGTCCAATATTGTGCTTTCTTTGCCCTTCTCTACATTCGGAACGTTTGAGTTGCGCTCAGACCGTTATAACTATCTCGCCATCATCGGGATATTGCTGATTATAGCCTCTGTTCCGGATCTGTTGCGTAAACGGAGGCCCTCGCTTGTAAACGCGGCCTGGGGAGTTCTTTGTACGGCTGGTCTTGTATTCATGGTGAAATCCGGCCTGAGAATCAGAGACTGGCAAAATACGCTGAAACTGATAGAAAGTTCTATGGCTGCCGCCGGAGACAATTTCGGGAAAGCCTACCTGTGGCGCGGAATTCTGCAGGCAGAACAGGGCAAATACCCACAGGCTGTTCAGGATTTTGACAAGGCAATCAGTATCAACAGCAAGTTGTACGAGGCCTACAAACAGCGCGGTAACCTGATGGGCCCGATGAAAAAGTTTGATCAGTCGGTTGCTGATCTGTCGGTCTATCTGTCAGCAGTGCCCGATGCTGCTGCCGAATACTACAATCGCGGACTCTCCTATACCAATCTGGGGAAAACAGGGGAGGCCATGGCCGATTTCAGCAAATGCATTGAACTCGATCCGGCCTTCGCCCGTGCATACCGGGCACGCGGCAATACGTATCTGAAGCTGGGAGAAACTGAAAAGGGACAATCGGATCTGGACAGGTACGAGGCGCTGGGTGGAGGAAAATAAAAAAGTCAGCTCCGCGTTTCGCGGAGCTGACACATCAAAACAAAACGAAAAACCAACTTTTAATTTTTTCTGGCGTGTTGGAATAAAACGCCGGTATTTTGTCAGTTGCCCTCAGGGCGGCTGCGAAGTTTTACGGATACAGGGATCGTCTTTCCCGAGCGTACAACAGTCAGTTCGATGGTTTCTCCCACCCTGGAGCGGCCTATCTGCTCCAGCAGTTCGGCCGTGGTGGTAATAGCCGTGCCGTTCACTTTGGTGATGACATCTTTTTCGCGCAGGCCGGAAACAGCTGCAGAACCTTCAGGATCAAGATCAACCACCACGGCACCCTGGGCAAATTCAACTTCCAGTTCCCTGGCAACATAAGAGTCCATGGTGGCAGCATTCACACCGAGGTAAGCGCGCTTGTATTCGCCGTATTTAACCAGATCATCTGCAATACGCTTGACCAGGTTGACGGGTATGGCAAAAGAATATCCCGCAAATACACCTGTGGGGGTTGCAATGGCAGAGTTGATGCCGATGAGCCTGCCTTCAGTATCAACGAGTGCACCGCCCGAATTGCCGGGGTTGACTGCCGCATCGGTCTGGATGAACGATTCGATAGCTTTTCCACCCTTGATGATGTCAATATCGCGGCCTTTGGCACTCACAATGCCTGCGGTTACTGTTGAGGTGAGATCGAAGGGGTTGCCCACAGCGAGAACCCACTGGCCCACTTTCACGTCGTCCGAGTTGCCAAGATCAATGGCTGGCAAATCACTGGCATCAATTTTGATAACAGCCATATCGGTATTGGCATCACGACCAACAAGTCGGCCACGGAATTCACGGTTGTCGTGCAGCGTAACCTCGAACTCGTCGGCAAAGTCAACGACGTGGTTATTCGTGATGATGTAGCCGTCGCTGGTGTAAATGACACCGGAGCCTGTACCGGAGCGGGGCTGAGGCTCAAAGCCGAATCCGGAACCGAAGAAATACTCAAACGGATTGGAGTAACGCAGGTTTCTCTGTCGTTCGTAAGCCGATGCCTTGCTTTCGGATGCCTTGATGTGTACCACTGCCGACATGGAGCGCTCGGCGGCTTTGGTGAAATCAAACGAGGGAGGAGCACCACCATAATTCGCCAGTTTCGCAAAGGATTGCTGCTGGGGAAGGGTGTTTACTGCAGGTTCTTTGCCGGTTAGTTTTACAGCCGCAAAGGTGACAACGCCACCCATGGCGCCGGCTAACAAGGTTGACCAAATCGTTCGCATAGTACTGAGTTGGAATTGTATGATTTTGATGAAATTTGCAGCTCAGAAATCAGGGAACCACAAAAGTTGTTTTTCCGTTATTTTTGAGCTTGATTCGTTTCGGTAACTTCAGCCTGTTCGGGCAGTATCGAATCGAACTCTTGCAAAAATAAACGACGCAGACAGGCTTTTGCTTCGTCATTTCTTCACTTTAACGCCATATTAACCACTATTTTACATGAATAGCCGTCCGACAGAGGCCGATGAACTGATACCGGTACTGCGCCCCGAAACGCAGCTGGAGCGTCATTTGATCTCTATTCCGGAGTTTCAGTACGGATTGCTCTGGGGCGAGCCCCGTTTCGGACACCCGGAAGGAGTCGTGGGTCTGCACATCGGTGAAGTACTCGACAATATCAACCGGATACCTGAACTGACCCCCAAAGAACGCGAACAACTGCGCCTTGTCGCACTTTCTCACGACACTTTCAAGTACGCCGAAGATCGCTCAAGACCCCGAAACTGGCAGAAACATCACGCCGTACTCGCCAGGAGATTCATGGAGCAATATACTTCAGATACAACTGTCCTCAATCTGATAGAGGCGCACGACGATGCCTACTACCTCTGGCTGGGGGCATCCAGAAGCGAAAATATCGTTCACATCGGTGAGTTCTTCAAAAAAACAGGCAGCAACCTGAGGCTTTACTATCTCTTCTTCAAGTGCGATACCCAAACAGGCGACAAAACCCAGGCCCCCCTGCGCTGGTTCGAAGAGCTGATGAAGGATTACTTTGATCCGGTGATCATACGCCCGTATTGGCCCTGGGAAAAGCAAATAATCAGTAAAAAATAAATAATTACACAACAGGGTTAAAAATACTTAACTTTGCACTTCAAAAATCAATACAGCAGTTCCCGCACATGAGGCAGTTAAAAATAACGAAGTCCATTACCAACCGCGAGAGCCAGTCTCTCGAGAAATATCTTCAGGAAATCGGCAAAGTAGATCTCCTTACCCCTGAAGAAGAGGTGGATCTCGCCAAACGGATCAAGCAGGGCGACCAGATTGCGCTGGAAAAACTGACCAAGGCAAACCTGCGATTCGTGGTTTCTGTAGCCAAGCAGTACCAGAATCAGGGCCTCAGCCTCTCCGACCTGATCAACGAAGGCAATCTCGGCCTCATCAAGGCCGCCCAGCGCTTCGATGAAACCCGCG
>JBDLWO010000251.1:0-4669 GCA_039804245.1 Bacteroidota bacterium | reverse complement strand
GGGACACACCCCGTACAGGAGGCCTGGATTGAACACGATGTGGCTCAGTGCGGATATTGTCAGGCCGGACAAATCATGAGTGCAGCTGCACTGCTCAAAAACAACCCGAATCCGTCTGAAGCGGATATCGAAGCCTTCATGAGCGGTAATATATGCCGTTGTGGTACTTATCTGCGTATCAAACAGGCAATACTCACTGCTTCTCAAAAGTAAACCTCAACTGCCATCTGTCATGGACAACAATTACAACAGGCGTTCTTTCATCAAAGTCACCGCTGTTTCCGGTGGTGGTATGTTGCTCGGTTTTAACTGGTTCGTGGGTCAGAAACAACGCGAGCTCTCCGGCACTCCCGCTTCTTCAGATGCCGACTGGACAGAATTCAACGGGTACATCCGGATTACCAGCGATAATGTGATCAGAATCATGGCTCCGAATCCCGAGTTCGGCCAGAATGTCAAAACCTCTCTGCCCATGATTGTGGCAGATGAACTCGATGCTGACTGGAGTACGGTGGTGGTGGAACAGGCATCGTTCGATACCAAACTTTATGTACGACAGTTTGCCGGCGGCAGCCAGTCGGTGAGAACAACCTGGAAACCGCTGCGAACTGCCGGCGCCTCCGCCCGGCAAATGCTGAGGCAAGCCGCCGCCAATGCATGGAATGTGCCTCTTGATGAGGTCTCCACCAGCGCGGGAAAGCTGCTTCACAACAAATCCGGAAAATCTGCCACTTACGGGGAGTTTGCCGCAGATGCTGCCAAATTACCCGTTCCCGCGGAGGTGAAATTCAAGGCTCCTGCCGAATTCAGTATCATACGGCAGTCGCAGAAGAATGTGGAAGGTAGAAACATCGTGACCGGCAAACCTATGTTCGGACTTGATTACAGCGAGCCGGGTATGCTGATTGCCATGATAGAACACCCGCCGGCTTTCGGACTCAAACTGAAATCGTGGGATGGCGCCCGCGCGCGCAGGATGCCTGGAATAAAAGATATTTTCACGATTCAGGTTTTCCCTGAAGGTTATGAACGCGAGAGTTTCGACACCAGAACGTTTAACGAACTGGTCGTTGTTGTGGGAAATACAACATGGGAAGTCATGAATGCCCGCAAAAAATTGCAGGTCGAGTGGGAGCCCATCACTGAAAAAAAGGAAACCGTCAACGCCTTCGGCAACAAAAGGGAGGAAACGATCCCGGCCGGACTGGAAAGCTCTGCGCGACACCTCGAAATTATGCAGGAAATGGCTGCCAAACCCGCGCGTCAGCTCCGAAAGGATGGAGACCCGGAGAAGGCATTCAGCGAGGCTGCCCGGATACTTGAACGGACCTATACGGCGCCCTTTCTGGCACATAACACCATGGAGCCTATGAACTGTTTCGCGCGCGTGACGGATACGGAAGCGCTGTTCGTGGTTCCCCTGCAGGCGCCCGAATTTGCCGAGCGTTCTCTATCCAAACGACTCGGTATCCCGGTCGAAAAGATTGATATTCGGATGACACGAATGGGTGGCGGTTTCGGCCGCCGTGCATATGGTCACTATCTGATTGAAGCTGCGCTGATCTCCCAAAAGACAAAAACAGCCGTCAAACTCGTTTACTCCCGCGAAGACGACATGACTTATGGTATCTACCGCCCTGCTTATACGGCTACTTACAGGGCTGCACTCGATGCCAATAATAACCTCACAGCGTTCCATGTAAAAGGTGGCGGTTTCCCGGAACACCCGGTAGCAGCCAACCGATTCCCGGCCGGCGCCGTGGATAATTACCTGGCCGAAGGATGGGAAATGCCCTCCAATATCACTATCGGTGCATTCAGGGCGCCAAGATCCAATTTTATCGCCTGCGCAGAGCAGTCTTTCCTCGATGAGCTGGCTGAATTAATGGGTAAAGACACCATTGAGCTGCGTCTGGAGATGCTTCAGCGGGCCAAAGAACGCCCAGTCGGCACCAACAACGATTATGATGCTGATCGTTATGCGGGTGTTCTTAAATTGGTCAGGGAGAAATCGGGATGGGGCAGCCCGGATAAAAGCAACCTCAACAGGGGGGTAGCTGCCTATTTCTGCCACAACTCGTATGCTGCACATGTGGTAGATATGAGACTACGGGATGGCCAGCCCTATGTCGAACAGGTTTTCAGTGCTGTTGACTGCGGCATTGTCGTAAACCCGGATGCAGCCTCCAATATGGTGGAAGGTGCCGTGGTGGACGGGATTGGCAACGCGCTTTATGGAGCGCTAACCCTCCGGGACGGAGCGCCGGATCAGCGGAACTTCAACACTTACAAGATGATACGCATGTACGAAGCGCCCAAAAAAGTGGAAGCGCATTTCGTTCAGAACGATATTGATCCGACCGGATTGGGCGAACCACCCTTTCCGCCTGTTTTCGGGGCGATAGCCAATGCCCTGTATAAAACAACCGGAAGGCGGTTTTACAGGCAGCCGTTTTCAGCAGAGTTTGAAACTGAACAAGGCGGCAAGTAACTACTGCCCCATCTGGCTCAGAGATTTTTTGGCTGGCTCGAAGTTTGGATTCATGCTCAGGGCCAGCCTGAAATCGGCCAGTGCCCCCGCCTTGTCACCCAGCTGAAATTTGGCCACTCCCCTGTCGTGTACCAGATCGGGCCTGCTTTCTTTCATCGCAACAGCCCTGTCGAAGTCGCGTACAGCTGCATCGTATTGTTTCAGTTGCATATAACAGTATGCCCGGCGCCCATATACAGTACCTTGTCTGATTTGAGGCACGAGCTCAAGAGCTTTATCCAGATCAGGAATAGCCTGTTTCGGATCAAACATTGCATAGGCGGTACCGCGGTTGTAGTAGTAATTACCCACCCTCGGATCCAGCTTGATGGCCTCCGAGAACATCTCGGCTGCCTTTTGCGGTTGTCTGCGGAATCCGTAAACATTGCCAAGCCCCTCATACACTTTGGCATTTTTCACCCCGTGTTTGAGTGCTTCCTCAAAACACTCGGCCGCCTTGTCCAGTTGATTCAATTTACCATAGTGGTTACCCAGATTGGTCAGCACCTGCCCGTCACCGGGGAATTGCTGCAGGGCCGCTGTCCATAATGATACTGTATCCTTCCAGATACCTCGCTGGCTGGAAGTTCGTACAGCGAGAAACAAACAGAACAATGTCATGCCCGCCCATGCAGCTGTGCGCGCACCCGCGCTGCGCGAGGCCAGTTGCCAAAGTCCGTAAGTCAGTCCGATTCCCAGTCCTATGTAAGGCACGTAGGTATATCTGTCTGCCATGACAACAACACCTACCGATATGATTTGTGATACCAGTATGACTGTAAAGAAGTAAAAAGCAAATGACCACAGTAGCAATCGCGTCTTTTTCAGGCTCCAAAGTGCTATTCCCGCAACGACAACGAACAAGCCGGTCCAGGCAGCATACATAATTGGCAGTCCACCGCCGAGCAGCGACTGATCAGGATACGGGTAGAAGGGCGAAAGTCCGAAAGGGGCGAAAAACCTGATCAGGTATTGCATCATGCCATAGCAGGCAAACTGAGCCCGCTGTACCAGGCTGAACGTACTGGCCAATGCATCTTTCACGCCCTCCACATTGGAAAGCCATCCGTGAAAATTACCCCCAGCCTGCACATCCATGGCTATGAGTCCGAACAAAACCGCGACGGCGACAAATGGCACTTTTTCAAACCAGACCCCTGCAGATCGCAGGGAGCGGCCATTCCACCAGTCGAGCAGAAACAACACAGGCACCAGCGAAACTGCCATGGCCTTGGAAAGGCATGCCAGAACGAAAAGTAGCAGAGATGCCACATACCAGCCCGACTTTCTGGTTGGTGAATAGTGAAGCCAGGTGAGCAGAGAAAGCAGGAAAAAGAAGGTATAGAGTACATCTTTTCGCTCCGAGATCCAGAGTACAGACTCTACGTGCATGGGATGAACTGCGAATATCAGTCCTGAAAAAAGCGACGCAAACATATTTTTCCCGGTCAGCAGCCAGGCGAGGAAGAAGACCAGTACGCTATTCAGTACATGAAGCAGTATATTGGCAGAGATAAACGGTCCAGGTACAAAAGTCCCATTTGCCTTCATTCCGCCCCGCGCTGCATCCCATTCGATCGTTTTCATAGTGACCGGATGGTAATTGAGGGCTATAGGGGTAGTCCACACATTGGGTGCGCCCGGTTTGTCTTTCAGAAGAAGCATCGGATTTTCAGTCACATACATCTGATCGTCCCAGTCCAGAAAACTGTTTCCGGAGCCGGGAACATACAATATGTACGCTATGAGTGCCACGAGTGCCGGAGCCCAGAGAAAAAGCCAGGGAGATTTGCCTGTTGACTGGATTGTGGAGGCTGCGGCAGTACCGGCAGCTTGCTTCTTTTTTGCCATTTTCAACCAATTTGATTTCAGCTGCAAATCTATAAAAATAGTAACTCCCTACCCCATCGGATCCACATCAACCGAAACGACCACCTGCGAAAATCCCGGTTTACTGTTCATCAGTTCGGTGATTTGCCTGATCAGCTGCTTGCTTCCATTCAGTATATCTGCTTTTTTTTCGAGTTTCAGCATAATATCCTGTCCATAAGCACCTCTTACCCGGGCAATATTGGGTATTACAGGCCCGAGTACCCGTTCTCCGAGTTTCTCACGCAGTGCGGCAGCGAACCAGGCGGC
>JBDLWO010000250.1:0-13063 GCA_039804245.1 Bacteroidota bacterium | reverse complement strand
TCATCTTGTCAACGAGTG
Source organism: Bacteroidota bacterium (assembly GCA_039804245.1). Taxonomy (GTDB): domain Bacteria; phylum Bacteroidota; class Bacteroidia; order Chitinophagales; family Saprospiraceae; genus M3007. Next base: position 13,045 of record JBDLWO010000250.1, on the reverse strand, counting down.
TGGTTTTGCCGTGGTCAACGTGGGCAATAATGGCGATGTTGCGGATGTTTTTCATGAAAATGCCTTGTGGCGAAACGCTTTTTTGAAAAGAGCCGCAAAGGTACGCTTTTTTTAGTATGAAAACAGGATAATTTAAAATTACAATTTGTTAACTATCGGTAATTGTCCAAAAAGTTTTGAAGCGCTCGGTATATCAACCTTGATTTCAAAATATTATTCTATTTTTGAAAAACACCGAGTATGTCACAAGCCTGTAAAATAATCAGTTACAATAGTATAACTGCCTGAACAGGAATCAGTTTCGGAAAGACAAAACACAAAATAATTATCAAAATAATTTTAATCAAATAATTGAAAATGAGTGATTTAAAATAATTTTTATGATTAATTATTTCCGACAATCATGCTAATTTGTATTTTTTGGCAGGGCTCCATACAAGTACTTTTGTCTCATCAGGTTAAAACACACCCCGATACATATCGCCCAATTCAAATTCTGTGACCATGGACAAAGACGCAAAAATTTACTTTCTCAAATCGGTTCAGTTATTGTCTGCTCTCAGTTCAGAAGAGCTCGAACGCGTTGCTCAACTCGCCCAGCACAGACAATCATCGCGCTACAATTTCATTTTCATGCACGATGAACCTGCCGATTGTCTGTTTCTTCTCGTAAAGGGCAAGGTGAAAACGGGCGCTTTTTCGGCTGATGGCCGCGAGGTAATCAAGGAGATCCTGGCTCCCGGGGCCGTCTTCGGCGATCTGATTCTCTCCGGTGAAACAAATCGAAGCGAATTTGCCCAGGCGCTGCACGACGATGTTGAGTATCTGGCAATCAGAAATGACAACCTGCAGAGTCTGATGCAGGAAAACCCCTCTCTGGTTATTTCGGCGATGCAACACCTTGCACAGCGACTGCAGCGTGCCGAGGAGCGCCTTGCCAAATTGGTGCTGAAGGATGCCAGAGAACGTATTATTGAATTTCTGGTGGAATCGGCTGGCCGGGAAGGCAGACGCGTAGGTTATGAAACGCTGGTAAAGCACTACCTGACACAACAGGAAATAGCCAGTCTGACAGGCACCAGCCGCCAGACGGTGACGTCTGTATTCAATGACCTGAAAAAATCAAACCTGATTTATTTCAACAGGAACAGTATTCTGATCAGAGATCTGGAAAAGCTGGCGTGATAACGCCCTCATTTTGAATAGTAAAAAGAATCCGCCGGAAACTCGCAATGGAGCCCGGCGGATTTGTTTTATGGCGTCTGTTACAAATCAGGTCACCCGTTTATACCGACATGGGGTCTGTCTTGTCGCTGTCAATACTGTACTTTTTCATAAAATCCCTGATACCCTTGTCTGTTACCTTGCCCTGGCGGTGCAGCGCGCGTACCGCGGCAAACGCGATGTATCTGGGAGAAATTTCAAAATAATCGCGCAGGCTCTCCCGACTTTCTGACAAACCGAACCCATCGGTTCCCAAAGCAGTGTAATCACCCGGAATCCAGGGGGCAAGCTGACCTTGTGTAAGTTTCACCCAGTCGCTGGCAGCTACGAATACACCGTCACTTCCTGCGAGCACCTGCTGAACATAAGAAGTTTCAGGCTTTTCTGAAGGGCGGAGCATATTACGTCTGTCAGTAGCCACGCAATCACGGTAAAGTTCAGTCCAGGACGTTACCGACCACACATCGGTACTGATGCCTTCCGATTCAAGCAGTTCAGCCGCTGCCAGTACCTGACGCATAATCACGCCTGAGCCAAGGAGCTGAGCCTTTACTCCAGCCTTTGCTGGTTTCATAGACGATACCTTATAGCGATAGATACCGCGTTTGATACCCTCTTCTACCCCTGCGGGCATGACAGGCATCTGCAGGTTTTCATTGTACAGGGTGATATAATAAATTTTGGCTTCGTTCTCCACATACATCCTCCTGACCCCCTCATGCACAATGACTGCCAGTTCGTAAGCGAACGCAGGATCGTAGCACATTACGCTGGGTACTGTCTGGGCAATCAGGTGCGAATGTCCGTCCTGGTGCTGCAGACCTTCGCCATTCAGGGTTGTACGGCCGGCAGTACCTCCGAGCAGAAATCCCTTGCACATCATATCGGCGGCAGCCCACACGAGGTCGCCCACGCGCTGGAAGCCGAACATGGAGTAGTATATATAGAAAGGTATGGTCGGGATGCCATGCAACGTGTAGGCAGTACCGGCGGCTGTGAAGGAGGCTGTGGCCCCGTCTTCATTGATACCCTCCTGAAGTACCTGCCCGGTTTTCGACTCCTTGTATTTGATAGTTGAGAAGCCGATTTCCAGTGGAGTGTACAGCTGATCGCGCTGGTTCCATATCTGCGCAGAGTTGAAGAGCGGGTGCATACCGAAGGTTTGTGCCTCATCAGGCACAATCGGTACTACATACTTTCCGATTTCGGCGTTTCTGATCATCTGCGTCATCATATCCACCATGGCGCCTGTGGTGGACACCGGCTTGGCGGTTTCGTCGGGACGAGTCTGCTTTTCGAACAGTTCCAGGCCCGGCAAATTGAAACGGGGATATTCGTCACTTCGCTCGGGCAGATATCCGCCCAGTGCCTTTCTGCGGGCATGGAGATACTGTGCCTCGGGACTGTCTTGCGCAGGAAACCAGAATTTTGCGGCGAGTGCGTCTTCATCGCTGAGCGGAATACCGTATCTGTCGCGGGTTTCCAGGCGATTTTTGTCTTGCAAATCCTTGGTCTGGTGGGCGGTATTCTTGCCTTCAGCTGCCTGACCCATACCATAACCCTTTACCGTCTGAACGATAATGGCTACAGGTTTGCCGGCGCGTACCGCGCGTTCATAGGCCGTATAAACTTTGAGCGGATCGTGACCGCCCCGACGCATGGTGCGGAGCTGGTCATCGGTATAGTCTGCCAGCAGGGCTGCAATCTTTTCATTATCGCCTGTGAGTTTTTTCCGGATGTGAGCACCGCTGTTGACCGAAGACATTTCCTGGAAATCTCCATCCACCAACTGTTCGAGTCGGGTGAGTATCAGCCCTTCCGTATCTTTTTCGAACAGTTCATCCCATTCACTGCCCCAGACCACCTTGATAACCTCCCAGGAGGCGCCCAGGAAGTGGCGCTCGACCTCCTGAATAATCTTGCCGTTACCACGCACGGGGCCGTCGAGACGCTGCAGGTTGCAGTTTACCACGAATACCAGATTATCCAGATTTTCACGGCTGGCCATACCAATGGTACCGTAGATTTCGGGCTCATCAATTTCTCCATCGCCGATAAAATGCCATACTTTACCACCATTGGGTGCTTTCAGTCCGCGGTTTTCGAGATATTTCATGAAGCGGGCCTGATAGATGGCCGTCATGGGGCCAAGGCCCATACTCACAGTGGGCGCCTGCCAGAAATGCGGCATCCTGCGCGGGTGCGGGTAAGAACTTACACCACCGAGCAATTCCTGGCGGAAGTCGGCAATAGCCTGAACAGACAAACGGCCCTCGAAGGCTGCGCGCGCATACACACCCGGGGACGCGTGACCCTGGAACATCAGGAGGTCGCCGCCGTAGTCAGCCGAGCGTTTGCGCAGAAAATGCTGGAAAAGCACCTCGAGCATGGTTGCACAGGCTGCATAGGTAGCGATATGGCCACCGAGTGCAAGGTCCTTGTCGGCACCCTGCAGTACCATAGCCTGGGCATTCCAGCGGTTGATATTTTCAATTCGGCGCTCGAGTTCCAGATCACCGGGATAAGCGGGCTGGTCGTCGGGCCCGATTGTATTCATGTAGGGCGTGTTCAATGCGGCGCCACCATTGGCAACGCCATGGCGCGCCAGCATGGCTCTGAGGCGCTGAAACAATTCAGCTGTACGGCCTTTGCCTTCGCCTTCCAGCACTTCCTCCAGTGCTTCAAGCCATTCCTCCTGTTCAAGTTTCCAATCGTCGGCTGCGTGTGTGTCGCCCATGTTTATTTCTGACGTAAGAGTTTGTGAAAACGATAACGAAGCGCAAAGTTAATGATTCTGTCATTTATCAAATCAAAATAGGGCAAGTCTTGAGGGCGCACACCAAAATTGACCCTGATTATAAAAAAAACAGGGTTTGCTGTAACAAGTTCGCCGCCCCGACGTCTTTTATCAGAACTCAGCAACAAGAATGAATCAGGAAATTTTCCGGAACTGCATCATCCCGCTGCGCGACAAACTCTACAGATTTGCCCTGCGAATCACGGGTAGCGCGCATGAAGCCGAGGATGTTGTACAGGAAGTGATGGAAAATCTCTGGAAATCACCCGAAAGCCAGTCGGAACAGGTACGCAACTGGGAAGCCTGGAGCATGACACTGACCAGAAACAGATCGCTGGATCAAAACAGACGCCGCAAAACCAGGAAGACACTACCCATGGAAAACCATGAAAGACTTGCGGTACCTTCCGTGGCGGCTCAGACAGAAAACAGTGATCTGTCGGAGCAGATAAGAAGGATGATGCAGGAACTGCCCGAAAAACACCGGCTGGTGATGCACCTGCGCGACGTAGAGGAAATGAGTTACGAGGAAATATCAACCGTTTTATCCATGCCGGCAGACCAGGTGAAGATCAATCTGCACAGAGCCCGGAAAACCATCAGAACACGCCTGATTGAGGAATTACAAATCAGTTACCCATGACAGAGGAACAACGCATTGGTGAATTACTTGAGCGATACTGGGAGGGAGAAACAACACTTTCCGAGGAACGCGAACTGAAGGCTTATTTCAGTGCAGGGGAAATATACCCGTCGCACAGGGAATACGAGCCGTATTTCACAGTGCTCCTGAAAGAGAGGCAAGTGAAAGCGCCAGCCCGTTTTCACGTCGGCCTTACAGCAAAATACTGGTTGTCGGCGGCCTCTGTTGCCATACTGATCGTGGCAGGATGGTTCCTGCAAAAGCCGGCAACATCGGCTCCAGTGGCAGACAACAGTCTGAATAAAACAACAATAAATACAGAAATACCGGTTATCAGATCAGAATCGGCCCTGACAAGCTCATTAACCGACAAGCCAACACCTGTAAAAATCCGGAAAACCAAAAGAATCAAAACTGTTGCAGCCACTGCGGATCCGGAAACACAGGAGGCTGTGATACAGATAAAAGCTGCTCTTGCACTGGTATCATCCAGTCTCAAAAAGACGCGCAGAGAGGTGTCGAAGGGTGCCGGACATCTCGAGGCAATGGATCTTTTTCATAAAAGGAAGGGCGGCTGATTACACACTGTACGGACTCGTTCGTACTCGTTTTCAACATTGACAAAACTATCAGAAAATGAAAATCAGATTATCAATCACGTGCATGTTTTTGCTCGTAGCTGCATTCAACCTGAATGCTCAAAATGACGCCATTTCACGCTTTTTCAGGCAATACGCAGAAGATGAGCGGTTCACGGTGGTATATGTGGCACCCAAACTGTTCAGTATGATTTCAAAAGTGCAGAGTGACGATGAGGAGTGGAATCAGATGCGAGAGATTGTGAAAGACCTGGGCGGCCTGAGGGTACTGGTAGCCGACAGCGTAGCCAACGGGCTGGAACTTTTCAACGGAGCCATCAGTAAAATTCCTGTTCAGGAATACGACGAGCTGGTAACCGTTCGCGACGGAGACGAGCATGTCAGAATCTGGACGAGGGAAAACAAAAGTGACACCGTTATTGAAGAGCTGCTGTTGCTCGTGGGCGCTCCGGACGAGTTCGTGATGCTGAGCCTGATGGGCAAAATAGATCTGGAAAAAATATCGGGTTTGTCTGAAAGCCTGGATGTGGAGGGCATTGAGCATCTCGACAAACTCAAAAAGAAAAAGGAATGAGCAGGCTGCACAATTATACGGGAACTCTGCTCCTGTTTGTGGCTCTCGCGTGCGCGACACGCGCAAGCGCACAGGACGCAGGACTATTCTGGAAGTACAAGAGTTACGATGGTGCGATTGCACTGCGGATACCGGGAGCGATCGCAGGCATCAGTTCAATTTTTGCCGGCGAGCGGGAAGAACGCATGCTGCTCCGTCAGATGCGTACCACGAGAATACTGATTTTTGAGGAAGGAAGCCCGATAACAGCCAGAGATACTGACAAATTTCACCGAAAGGCTCAACTTCGCAAACTGGAGGAAATTATTACCATACGCAGCGGAAAAGATCGTTTTCAGATAATGGCAAAGGAGAAAAATGGGGTGCTCCGGAAATTGGTCGTTTTTTTCAGTGCTGATGCGGTAACAGGCCTGATTTCTGTGAGAGGGCGATTCAGAATTGAAGACCTGAACAGGCTGATCAGAAAAGCCGAAGAATGGACTGACGAAAAGCCTGGCAAACTGCCTGCTTCGGTACCGGTGATAAGGGCATAAAGCCCCCCTCTGACGAACACTCCATAAAGCAGAGAAACCCGCCCGGGCTTTCCCGGGCGGGCAATGCGTTTCAAGTGGAAATACGGGACATACAGGATGTGACTATATGCCGCGATACCGGTTTTCGAAATGGTCCTCAGGTTTGAAAGCGCATTGAATGGCCTGTCTGTTTCAAAAATGGTTTCCCGGGATTCGTCTTCATGTGGTTTGGCGGTTTTTGGGCAAATGAGTCAATTTTCGGCGTGTTCAGGTCTTTCGTTTGGTTTGGTGTTGCAAAGGTGGGGGTAAGCGGTTCCGAATCTCAAACACAAAATCAGTGATTACTTCCAGCCTTTATTTTCACAATGCCAGCCTGCCGGCGCTCCCGTTCTTCCGCTTTTGTTGATGAAACGATTTTCCCTTCTTCGTTCTCATGTTTTCCCGTTTTGGTCAGCTTGTACACTCCTTCAATCAAACGGAAAACGCCGGACAGGTTATGTGGCAATCCCTTTCAGGAAAGGATGTTGCCTGGGTTTCTCAGATTTGTTCCTCACAAAAAAACCGGTTGAAACCTGCGCAACTCCCTTTTGATGATACAAAGATGGGGGCATGGCCACCCGGCCACAAAACACAGAAAACGGCATTACTTCCAAAGAATACGGCAATATTTTCGGGTAAACGGCAGCGGAAATCCGCAAAAAACAGAAATAGTACGGTATTGAGGCGCCTGTAATGAAAAATGAACCTCCGGGACCGTCTCCGAAATTTATCAAAAAACACAGTAAAATACTTGAAATACGAGAATTCTGCCGAAATTCGCAGCAATATAGCCCCGGGCCACAACTACAATCGAAGTGTACCAAAGTCCGCTCATACGCACCCTGCAACTCCTGAGCAGGGAAGAAATGGAGGTGTTACGTTCGTTTGTTTCCTCGCCCATCTTCAATGATGTGAGACCGGAGGAGACCTCTTCCCTTTTTGACTATCTCCGGCCGCATTATCCGCGTTTCGACGCCCCGGAAATCGACCGGGAAGCAGCTGCCCGGCACTTCTTCCCGAATGCAGCCAACCCCGTTGGTGCGCTGCAGCGCGCCATGACACAACTGATGAATGTGGTGCGAAAATTTGTTGCATTCCGCTATACACTACTCAGGGATGCCCGGGCAAACAGCAGCGACAAGGTTTCGCTGCACGATATACAACACAAACTGGCGCTCATGCGGCTCTATAACGAGCGTCTGCACCAGAATACACAGTCGTCGGTGACAGACAAACATTTGCCAATGCCCCGGGAAACCGGTTACAGAAAAGGACGCAAAGCAGAAAATTTTTTCCTCAACCTGAACAAACAGGTACGCGATACACTCCAGGAACAACGGGATCTCTCCGCTTTCGACGAGTATGAGTTTATGGACTTCATGTATTTCAGGTTCATGACAGAACATGAAAAGATACTTTACGAAACAACCAGCAGCCTGGAAGAAGGCGACAATAATCTGCTTGCGGCTACAGAACGTCTCGACTCTTTTTACCTGACTGCCAAACTGGAACATATCTGCCAGCTGTTGCATTACGGTAGAAGGCTGGCACTTTTTGAAGCTGACTCCCCGGAGTTTATGAGATATGAGGCCAATCTGAGATATACAACCGAACTCGTCAGGGTCATCAGGCAAACAAATCTCTCCGTAGATCCCGGTGTTGATCTTTACTGCACATTTCTGGAATTTTTTACTGAAAATGATCCGACTATCGCCGATCAGCGACTGGAAGCCTTCGAATTGTTGCTGGAAAGAAACACGAAGGCACTACCCAAAAACAGAATTGATACGCTCGGTATTCTCCTTCGCAGTTTCTGGCCGGCCCGCTACAGGGAAACCCGCGACAGGCGCTTCATGGAGAAACTGCACAACCGACAGCGCCGGCAACTCGAACAGGTTAAGCACGGAGAAACGATAGCCACCTCTTTTTATCAGAATACGCTCTTTTCCGGATTGAAACTCGGGTTCACAGACTGGTGCGCCGGCTTTGTGGATGAATATTCAGGAAGACTGAGAGGGCTGGATGCCGGACAAACTGCCCTGCTTGTAGATATAACGCGTGCTGCCGTGGATGCTTACCGCGGAAATTTCAGAGATGCCACCGGCAAATTGCCGCACTACCTCAACTACGGTATCTGCGAAGACATATATCTGTATGCCATCGCAGCAACCCTTGATGTCAGGATTCACTACGAACTGGGCGACCTGGAAGACGATTACGGATCTGCCATGATGCACGCTACCATCACGCATATCCGTCGCGAAGACTCCCTTCCCAAACACAGACGTGAAGAGCGACTTCAGTTTTTTTCAATCGCCAAAGAGCTGTACAAAGTCCGGGAGCAACTTCAAATGGATAAAAAAGCCAATATATCTGCTGCATTAAAACGCATAAGAAGCCGTCTTGATCAGGAAACTGTTGTGGATTGGGAGTGGCTGGAAGAAAAATGGAAATCGCTGAAAGAACAGAGCGCTGAACCTTAGGGGCATTAAATTTGTTTTGCCTGTGCATCTTTATCAGCATGAGAATAGGTATCGTTTGTTACCCCACCTACGGCGGCTCCGGAGTAGTAGCCACAGAGTTGGGCCTGGGTCTCGCCCGCAGGGGTCACGAGATACATTTCATCACATACAGGCGACCTGTAAGGCTGGCTCACTTCGAAGCCAATGTGTTTTATCATGAAGTGGACAGCGACGATTATCCGCTCTTTGAATATCCACCCTATGATACTGCACTTGCATCCAAGATTGTTGATGTTGTAACCTACCACAATCTGGATATCCTGCATGTGCACTACGCCATTCCACATGCAGCTGTAGCATATATGGCGAAAAAAATACTGCTTACACAGGGCCGTTATCTACCGGTGGTTACAACTCTGCACGGTACCGACATTACGCTGGTTGGAAATAATCACGCCTTCGCGCCTGTAGTGGAGTTCAGTATCAACAAAAGTGACGGGGTAACTGCTGTATCGCAAAGTTTGAAAAATGATACGCTGGCACAATTCAATATTCAGCGGGACATACGGGTGGTTTATAACTTTATTGATTTCGAACGTTTCAGAAAGACTAACAAGGATCATTTCAAGAAAATTATTGCACCCAATGGGGAAAGAATCGTAGCCCACACGTCCAACTTCAGGAAGGTAAAACGTGTGGACGATGTTATCCTCATTTTCAGAAATATTCTTTCCGAGGTACCGTCCAAACTCCTGATGATTGGTGATGGGCCGGAACGGCAGCACTGTGAGCGTCTGTGCAGGGAATTGGGCATCAGCGACCACGTCAGTTTTCTCGGCAAACAGGATGCCATTGAAGAATTGCTCGCTATTTGCGATTTGTTCGTCATCCCGTCGGAGCACGAAAGTTTCGGTCTTGCGGCACTGGAGGCGATGGCCTGTGAAGTACCTGTCATTTCCTCCAATGGTGGTGGATTGCCTGAAGTAAATATCCACGGGGTGACCGGTTACCTGAGCGACCCCGGGAACGTGGATGAAATGGCCAAATATGCTATAAAGATCCTGTCGGATGATACAATACTCCGCGAGTTCGGCGCGAATGCATACGCGCAGGCGCGCAGGTTCGACATCAATAATATTCTGCCTGATTATGAATCGTATTATCAGGAGGTAGTAAGGATGAGTGTCAACAAGGTTGAATAAGAGGTCAATACCTGGCCGCAGCCAGCTCGCGAATTAGTCCCGGATCCTTTTCGAGTGCATTACCCACCACTACCAGATCTGCTCCTGCCCTGTATGCAGTTTCTGCCCCGTCGGCACTCCTGATGCCACCACCCACGATTATCGGTATGGAAACCGCCCGGCTTACATCAGAGATCATACTTTCAGAAACCGGGTTGCGTGCTCCTGAGCCCGCCTCCAGATAGAGCGCCCTGAGACCCAGCATCTCTCCGGCAAGCGCGGTACTCACTGCAATATCATTTTTATTGTGCGGGATGGGCGCTGTGTTCGACATATACTGAACAGACGTATTTACACCGCCATCAACAAGCATATACCCGGTACTGATAATTTCCAGTGCCGACAATTTCAGGAATGGTGCAGCAATAACATGCTGTCCTATCAGAAGTTCAGGATTACGACCACTGATCAGCGAGAGAAAGAGCAGGGCATCTGCCCGGTAACTCAACTGAAAAAAACTGCCCGGAAAGAGAACAAGCGGAATGTCGCAGCGTTCTCGGACAGACTCCAGAAAGGTATCCAGATTGGGATTGACGATCAGACTGCCTCCTATGAAGAAATAATCAATACCTGCTTCAATAGCTGCATCCAGATTGTTGTTATTGCCCGGGGCGATGAACTTGTCGGGGTCAAGCAGCATGGCAATACGCTTGTTACCGGCAGACTTTGCTGCACACAATCCGCTGTAAACACCTGAGTTGACCATCCTGTAATCCGATTTATACACAGATAAGAGCTATTCCTGAGCTTTTGAGCAATTGGCGGTTGTTGAGGTTTTACTGGTTACTGAAACCTGCCCCAGTTTTCGATTTCCTCATTCGACCAGAGTTCAGGATAAAACTGCACGCACTGGAACCGTGGAGGCAGGTATTTTTGCCAGTTGGTACCGCCTGTAGCTTCAATTTCTTTGGGTTTTGCATCGAGGTATTTGACGGCCGAGCGATAGTGTGAAAGTGCCCATCGAACGTTGGCATTCAGGTCGAACTCTCTCATCAGTCCGATCAGTTCGGTATCCAGACGAGCGTCTTCCGGCAGACTGCAGTAAATTCTGCGCATGTTGCAGGAATGATATTTTTTGGCAAAGCGAAGCAGATCGGGGCCATATTTGTCTTCAAACTGCCGTAAAGTGAGCGTTTTTTTGCCACTGGCGAGTTCGGTAGCGCCTGATTTCCAGTAAAGAACAGAATACAACAATTCCACATCATGTACACCTTCGGTCAGTTCGCGCTTGGAAACGTGCACCAGCTGACCCAGATCAGTCCCTGCGATTTCGATCATGCGGTATTGCACGCTCTGGAAGCCGCTGGCGGGCAAAAGACTCATCCGGAAACGCAGAAACTCATCGCGATCCATACCATCCACCATGATATCAAAAGAGTTGATCAGTTGGGTGAAGTAGCGATTGATGCGCACCAGCTGGCGTTTGAACAGCTCGGCCGTGACCTCCTTCTGGCAGGTGAGTAATTCCATCGCATCAAGCGTCAGCCGGAAATACAGTTCTGTAATCTGGTGGTACATGATAAAAATGCGTTCATCCGGAATGGGCGTACGCGGATTTTGGAGGCTCAGCAACGTATCGAGATGGATATAATCCCAATAGGTGAGATATTCCGCATAGAGGAGTCCGTCCAGGTATGATTTCATATCCTGGCCCATGGCGGCATATTTTTCTTCGAGGAGCTGGAGTCTTTCCTGAATTTCGTGGTTCATAGAATTTTTTTGGTCAGGCTGTCATTTTAATGCCCAAAAGTAGGCATACAAAACAGATTATCAAACTTCCGAGCACATTTGCGGCTGCGGAGAGGTAGTATCCGTTCTGGAAAGCCTGAACTGTTTCGGCTGTAAAGGTGGAAAATGTACTGAATCCGCCGCAGAAGCCTGTTACCAGGAGCAGTCTTTTCTCTGCAGAGAGGTTTCCGCCCAACTGAAGACCCGTAAGGGCGCCGAGTACGAGGCATGCCAGTCCGTTGGCTGCGAGTGTGGCCCAGGGGAATCGTGGTTGCAGAGGTTGCACGATCAGCGAGATACTCCAGCGGCAGATACTGCCGAGTCCGCCGCCAAGGAAAACGAGAAGGAGATGCTGTGGCATGATACTTTTGTCAGAACTATTTCCGGTTATTCAGGTGAAGCCGTCCCGGGCTCCGATAAAAAAAGTCCCATCAACCGGGCATAACGCCAGTTGATGGGACCAGATATTTTACGATAGAAATGTATCAGCCGTTATCGCGACCGCCCATGAGCATTTCCTGGTAGTCTTTCAACTCTTCCCACTTGCCTTCAGCAGCGAATTTCGCCTGAGCAGGCCATGTGCTGGGGTCGTGAATCTGGTAGCGTGGTCCGGCAGCGTCAAGAATTTCCCTGAGGCGGTCAACGGATGCAGCTGCCAGTTCAGCCCAGGTTGAAATACCGCCTTCTTTCAGCAGTGTCTCAATTTTCGGACCTACGCCTTCGATGATTTTCAGGTCATCGAGTTTGGGAGCCTTTTTGGCGGCAGTTTTCTTTTCTGCGGCGGGTTCTGCTGCTTCAACGACTTCAGGAGCCGGAGCCGGAGCTTCAGCCTTGGGGGCCGGAGCGCTTTTTACAGCAGCCTTCTTTGCAGGAGCCGGAGCGTCAATTACTTCTGCAACTTGTGGCAGTACACTTACATAGCTGCGGTCATCGCGCTTGCGCGTGAACACCACCACGCCGTCAATTGCGGCATGCAGCGTATGGTCGCGACCCATGTAAACATTTTCTCCCGGGTGGAAGCGCGTTCCGCGCTGACGAACCAGGATATTACCGGCAGTAGCTACCTGACCACCGAACAATTTTACGCCGAGACGTTTACTTTTACTGTCGCGGCCGTTATCTGAACTACCTACACCTTTTTTGTGTGCCATTTTTCAGCGTTTTTTTGAATTTGAATGAATCCGTTTTTCAGGGACGGCGCGACTAAGCCTTGATAGACTCAATCT
>JBDLWO010000249.1:0-3875 GCA_039804245.1 Bacteroidota bacterium | reverse complement strand
CCCACATAATCGGTACTGGAGAAACTGAGACACAGGAAATCTGTCCAGTTATCTGTACCAAGTTCCATCTTGTCTATGGCCTCCAGCGCAAAGTCGAGGGTAATGGTGTTGCCGAATGGCGTAAATCTGATCACACCCACATTGCCCGTTTTCTGGCGGATAGCTGCCAGGTCGTAAGGCATATCACCAGTGAAATACCTGAAATAACCTGCATCCTCGTGCGATTTCCAGTCGGCAAAGCTCTGTGTGTAATCAACGCCCGGCAGTTTTTCCCATTTGCCTGACACATATTTCTCTGCCAGTTTCCTGCCATTGAAATCCTGTACCCATTTGGGCATCCCGAGCGAATCGGGATAGTAGGTAGAGGTAATGAAATTTCCAGTGGCATCGTCGAACCAGTACGCTGCATTGGGAATATGACCTGCGGGCAGAATACTTCCGCGGTCTTTCAGGCATATACCCACCACTTTGGAGCGATAGTTATTGCTCAGTCGCAGTTCGTCGGTAATAGTGGTAGAAAGCAGCACAGTCGGTGAATGTTGCCCTGTCCTGCCGTTGGGAGCGCCTACCGACTGACGGGCCGGATCGGCTGTTACATATCTGTTTTTATTGAGCTCCCGGTCGAACCAGTCGTTACCCACAATACCATTCACGGACGGAGTAGTGCCAGTGTAAATCGCTGCGTGCCCCGGACCGGTGTAAGTAGGTACATAATTGAAGTGCGTATTTTCGCAGGAAAAACCGTCGCGAAGCAATCTTTTGAATCCTCCGTTACCATACTCTGCTTCATATCGGTACAGATAGTCATATCGCATCTGATCCACAATAATACCGATTACCAATTTGGGTCGTGAAGGGGTGTTTTGTGCGTCAAGCAGCAGGTGAGGGGCCAGGAAAAGGCCGAGCAGAGAAATTAACCGGTAAAACATAAGTATGGAAATCAGAGTTCAATCACCTTTCGGCGAAGTTCAAAGTTTTTGCCGAGGTAAACCTTGCGCACCATTTCGTCGGAGGCGAGTTCTTCGGCAGTTCCCGCCCGCAGGATGGAGCCCTCGAACATCAGATACGCGCGGTCGGTAATGCTCAGCGTTTCCTGTACGTTGTGGTCGGTAATCAGGATACCGATATTTTTGGTTTTCAGCTTGGCTACTATGTACTGTATATCCTCCACAGCGATGGGATCTATACCCGCAAACGGCTCGTCGAGGAGAATAAAACCGGGATTCGTTGCGAGTGCGCGCGCGATTTCTGTACGTCTGCGTTCACCACCGGAAAGCGTGTCGCCCAGTCCTTTGCGAACCCGGTTCAGGTTGAACTCTTCCAGCAGCGACTCCAGCTTCTCCTCCCGCTGAACGCGGTTGAGGTTGGTCATTTCCAGTACTGCCCTGATGTTGTCTTCAACGGTCAGTTTGCGAAATACGCTGGGTTCCTGGGGAAGATAGCCTATGCCGCGTTGCGCCCTTTTGTACATGGGCAGATCGGTAATATCGTCGTCATTAAGAAATACATGACCGGCAGTGGGCTTGATGAATCCGACGGTCATATAAAAAGAGGTTGTTTTGCCCGCGCCATTCGGTCCGAGCAACCCGACGATTTCTCCCTGGCGCACATCGAACGATACACCCTTTACAACGGTTCTTTTGCCGTAAGTTTTGATGATTTGCTCTGCGCGCAGGATCATGTTAACCAAGCAGTTGTTTGACAATTTCAGATATGGCGCGACCATCGGCCTTTCCGGCCAGTTGCTTGTTGGCAGCCCCCATTACCTTGCCCATATCCTTTGCCGAAGTGGCGCCGGTTTCCTCCACGATTTTGCGGAGTACGGCTTCGAGCCCGGCACCCTCCAGCATGGCAGGCAGATACCTCTTGATAACGTCTATTTCTTCTTTTTCGCGTACGGCCAGATCTTCACGGCCATTTTTTGTGTAGATATCAAGCGACTCCTGGCGGGTTTTAACCATCTTCTGAAGGAGCTGAACTTCACGCGCCTCGTCCAGCGCCTGTCCGGTACCGTCGGTCTTGACCAAAAGTATGGCACTCTTGATGGCGCGTATAGCGCGCAGGGCTACTTCGTCTTTGGCTTTCATGGCCGCAACGAGGTCTTTGGCAATTTTCTCTTCGAGAGTCATTTTTACTTGCTCTAATAGTTAACGAGTAGGCAGTCATGGCTGCCTGAAAAAGAGCCGCCCGAAAGGCGGGAGCACTCCGGGCGGCTTGAAGTTTGTTCAGGGTTCCTGGCCGGGTCAAAAACGGGCGTGTTTTTCGTGCCGGCAGAGAATCATGGACATACTCCTGGACTTGTTCGGTTGTACCGAAAAAACTGTGAGTCGGTTACTGTCCGCTGTCGTCGCCTTTTACAGGAGCGGGTTTGTGAACAGTATCTTCCACGATAACCGTATCATTTTTTTTGCCTTTTTTAGCCTCTTTGGCTGGTTCTGTTGCTGCAGAAATAGCCTCTTCCACATTTTCCACAGCGCTTTCGAAGGCTTTTTCAGCTTCTTCGGCCACAATACCCGCCAATTCTTTTGCCTTGTCGAGCAATGAACCTCCGGTTTCTCTGGCTTCCTCAATGAGCTCAGCGCCTTTATCCTGGGCAGCGTCAACAGCATCATCCACTTTGTCAGCGGTCACATTTGCTACTGCCCTGGCTGTATCGAGTGCGTCCATCAGAACGTCGCCGATTACCGTCGAGGCTGCATCGAAGAGAGAATCGTCCTTTCTGGATTTGATTTGTGCATCAATTTCGGCTTTGACAGCGTCTTTTGCGGCTTCTACCTTCTGGCGCTCATTTTCTTTCTCGGCTCTTTTTGCCTCCTTGTTTTTGGCTGCATTGGAGCGACGCTCCAGTTCGGCCATGGTACGTCTGATTTCTTCCACCTTGGCGCGTTTGGATTCAAGGCGCTCCTCGATCATTTTGATCTTGGCCATACGGATCTGTGCCTCCAGCTGACCTTCCGTCTTGCTCACTTTCTTGTGCTGGAATTCGAGCTCATCCGCATCGCGGCGTACGCTGTCTTCCATACGCTTGAGCGCATCTACCAATCCGGCCAGGCGGCGTTCCACGGCATTGCCCTCATCAGCAGCGCCTGCGCCGAATTTGCGTTCTTTCGCCTTTTTGAAAGCACCATCAATACGATCCCATATCTGGTTGCGGTGTTCATTGCTGAGGCGGGCAGTGCGGTACCGCTGCTGCAGTTGTTTCAGTTCATCGAACACATTACCGAGGCGTTGTCCGCCGGCATTAATGCGTTCTTCGACATCATCAAGTGCCTTGTTAAAGTCATCGGCCACTGAAGACGAGGCAGACATGAACTCCTCCTGCACTTTTGAACGCAGTTTTTTCAGATCTTCGAACAGGACGTTGATGTTATCGCGCAGACTGTCAGCATGCTCGCGGAACAGATTGCGGTCACGGGATTGAGACTGCACCTTGTCCCAGAATGCCTTCAGGCCATCGAATACCTTGTTGTCGTAGGTAGAAAGCTGCTGAATTTTTTCCTTGAACTCGGCCAGTTCATTCTGATAAACCTGGTGCAGCTTGGTGGAAAGTACCACAAAGTGCCACTCCGTCTGTGCGCGTTGAATAACATCTGTACGATCTACCTTCAGGTCGTCTGGCAGCAGACCTTCTGTCACGCTGAGTTCGCGTTCGATGATGGTGTATCCCTCCGGAAATTCCACCTCGCGTCCTTCGCGCCAGTCTTTCATCAATTTTCCTGAAAACTCCGCCGTAGCTACCGCTTCGGGGAAAGTGTAGAGCATCACTTTGCTTGCTTCTGTCTGAAGTTCCAGTGCAATCAGTACTTTTTCGTCTGCACCATTGGTACCCCAGATGACAATCCTGTTCTTCATTTCAAACTGTTACTTGTTAAATC
>JBDLWO010000248.1:0-13437 GCA_039804245.1 Bacteroidota bacterium | reverse complement strand
TACTATATACGTGTAAGCGACTGGTCAGCAACCGCCGCTCCGAATTCAGGTGGCTTCACACTCTGCGTGGAGGAAATTCCTCCCATACTTACTATCGGCGATGGAGGATCTTCTCTCTGCTCCGGTACACTTTACGACTCGGGCGGTGCCACCGGCGATTACAGCGCCAACGAGAACTATACCTTCGTAATTTGCCCCGACCAGCCCTCGGAATGTATCAGTTTCTCTCTGGATTTTTACAACCTGGAACCCAGTCTTCCGGGACAGGCCGGTAACGGGGATGAACTCAATTTCTTCGATGGCCCCACAACAAACAGTCCGCTGCTCGCCTCACTCGATGGTAACGGTTTCCAGCCGCAGTATATAGCTGGTGGAGGTGGAGTCTGTTTTCAGTTGCAGGCCACCAGCGGTTGCCTGACAGTTCAGTTCAAATCGGATAACTCTGTGCAGGAATCAGGCTGGAAAGGCACCTGGTCGTGCAGTTCCGACCCCTGTACACCCAAGGAAAATATCCAGATAGATACTGCGGCTGATTTTACTGATATTCAAAATGCTGTTTCCACCGGTGGCGCTGTAGTTACAGTAACCGGAGTGAACTGCCCGCAGGGTGGTATGGGTACATTCACTTACCCATCCGATAATAATGATCTGGAACTCGAGAAAGGGCTTCTGCTCACTTCCGGCTCTGCTCTCGGTGCAATCGGCCCGAATAATCTGGGTGGAGAAAGTACGCAGAACGACCCCCTTTTCACCGCCGACCCCGGTGATGCCGATCTTCAGTATCTTTCAGATGAGTTTGGAGGCGGATCCACAACCTACGATGTTTGCAGCGTGGAACTGGATGTATTCGCAGCTACCAATGAGGTGGTATTCGAGTATGTGTTTGGTTCCGAGGAATACCCTGAATTCGTGTGGGCTTTCGGTGGTTACAATGACATCTTCGCTTTCCTGGTAAGCGGCCCCGGCATTGCCGGCGACCCCAACCTCACCAATAACGCACTCAATATTGCCACACTTCCCACCACAGGCACGCTGGTTCAAATTGACAGTGTAAATAATCAGGTTAACTGGGAATATTACAGAAATAATGAGATCGGACAGGAACTTCAGTACGACGGACTGACTTCCGATCTGTATGGCGTGAAAAAGAGCCTCACTGCCCGTGTTCCTGTAACACCCTGCAATACATACCACCTCAAACTCGCCATCGCCGACCGCGGCGATGAATCTTATGATTCCGGCGTATTTGTCTCCGAAATCAGAGCAGGATCTCCTGATCTTGATATCGCGTTTTCCAGCGGTCTCGACTATTTCATCGAAACCTGCACGGGTACCAATGATACCCTTTTCATCACGCTGAACAAACTGCCCACTGTCACCACGTCGTTTAATGTTACCCTCGGTGGCACGGCTACGCAGGATGAGGATTACGTACTGAATATTCCACCGGTTATTACTTTCCAGCCCGGACAGCAGTCGCTCGCTTTCCCGATTATCCCGCTCACAGACAATCTCACAGAAGGAACGGAGTATGTCACCGTGACACTTTCCCGCGACTATGGATGCGGCGAGGTTGACCTGAAATCCATCAAGGTGGATATTCTCGACAATGTTGAAGTACAGGTGCAGGGCGGCGATACGCTGAGTGTCTGTATCGGCGACTTCCTCCAGCTGAACGCTACCGGAGCAACCAACTATGTCTGGTCGCCACAGGATGCAGTAAGTAATCCCTATATCGCCGATCCGTTTACTTCCCCGACGCAAAGTCTCTGGCTCGTACTCACCGGCTCTGTCGGTGCCTGTGTTGATGTGGACTCCGTATTCATACGCGTAATCGCACCAACTATCACCGCTGAAGCTGTCACACCTGATACAATCTGTCTCGGTGGAAGTGTTCAGCTTCAGGCTGCCAGCAGTGAAGCATCGGTGCTGTGGTCACCTGCCACAGGTCTGGATGATGAAAACAGCTTTAACCCGGTTGCAACACCCACTTTCCCGACAACATACACCGCCAGTGTCACGCTCGAAGGATGCGTAGTCAGTGCATCAGTCATTGTTACTGTGGATTCACTGTTTTTTCCCGATCTGATTGATGATCTTGTACAGTGCCAGAACTATCCTGTTCAGCTCGCCAATACGCTTAACTCAACCACGCAGTATGAATGGTCGCCCGAAACAGGTCTCAGTGATCCGACTGTTTCCGGCCCGATTGCGCTGCCTGATATCACGACACAGTATATTCTCACGGCTACCAGCCCCAATGGCGTCTGCTCACAGACTGATACCGTTACAGTAACAGTTACGCCTGCAGATATTGAAATTTCCGGCTCTGACAGTTTATTCCTGTGTCTCGGTCAAACGGCTGTACTGAACGCTGTGGCCGCTCCGCAGGGCGCTACTGTTGTCTGGAATAATACAAGTATCCTCAGTACCCCGGCAGGCCCCAGTGTTATCGCTACTCCAACAGAAACGGTAACGGTAACTGCTACCTATAATATCAATGGATGTATTGTCAGAGACTCGGTCTTCATGAAGGTGGACAGCCTCCCCAATCTGGATATATTCCTGATGCCTGAAAAACCGTTCTACTGCCCGGGCGACACTATCTTCCTGCTGTCCAATACGTACGAACCGGCAAATTTCCCCGGTATCAAACATTCATGGGAGCCTTTCGGTACAATGCTGACTCCGTTTGAAAAGTGGAATATGGTAGTTATCGCAACCGATACATTCCTCTATAACAGAACCACAACGGTCGGTGCCTGCCAGGAAAAATCAACGGAACTCGTTATTGTACCACAACCACCGATTCTTACATCCACAGTAAATCCGAATCCGATTTGTCCGGGTGGTAACGCGCAGATTGTAATTACTTCTGTTCCCGCCAACACCGTGCTGGAGTGGGAAGAAAATACAGCCATAACGCTAAGTTGCGATGATTGCCCGAATCCGGTGGCAAGTCCGCTCAACTCAACTACCTATCACGTCACAACTCCGGAAGCCGAATGTCCGAGTGGACTGGATGTGCTGGTAAATGTCACACCGCTCCCGCCACTCAACTTGCCGGCAAATCCTGAATCCTGCAATGGCTCACCGGTAGTGCTCAACGATTCCGACTTCCCCGGTGTTATTTATGTGTGGACTCCTCCAACCTATCTGAATAATCCGAATATCGGAAATCCGGTGGCAACACCGACACAGCCCGGCACCATTACCTACACCGTTGAGGCAACCAGAAATGGCTGCACGACTGCCGGTGTGGTTACGGTAAATTCCTATGTCGCATCGGTTGACATCACTACGCCTTCCCAGACTATATGTGAGGGAGCTCAACTTGCGCTCGCCGCCAGCACTACCGGTACCCCCGGTACACTGAACTGGTTGCCTGCAGGTCCGACTGTCTCACCAGCTTCCGCACAGACTTACACTGCCACGCTGTTCTTCGGAGGAAACTGTATTGTACAGGACTCTGTCAAAATTGATGTTGCCCCATATCCACAGCTCCTGCCCGCCAGTAATCCGGTTTCATGTAACGGCTCTCCTGTCGTACTGAATAATACCGACGATGCCGGTGTAACATATACGTGGACACCGCCGACCTATCTGAATAACCCGAATGCAGGTAATCCTACAGCAACTCCTACCCAGTCGGGAGAAACAGTGTACAAGGTGGAAGCATCCAGAAGTGGTTGTATTGCCACCGCTGAGGTCAAACTTAATTCTTACTTCGCCACACTCGATGTAACCACGCCCGATCAACTGGTTTGTGAAGGCACGCAGTTAAATCTGGCAACCACTGTAACCGGTACCCCCGGCACGCTGAACTGGCTTCCGGCTGGCCCAACGGTAACACCAACGACTCCGCAGACATATACGGCCACGCTGTTCTTCGGCGGGATCTGTTCCATTCAGGACTCTGTGCGCCTCGATGTGCAGCCAATTCCGGTCTTGCAGCTCAATAATAACCCCACTGTATGCCTCGGTTCTTCTGTCAGCCTTAATGGCACGAATGAAAGTGGCGTCAGCTATGTCTGGACTCCGGCCAGTTTCCTGAACAACCCGGCTGCAGGTAACCCGGTTGCCACTCCCACACAGAATACTACCTATTCTGTTGTGGCTACTTCTGCTGCAGGCAACTGCAAGGCGCAGGGCTCCGTCAATGTAACAGTTGCCGATGCAACCGTCTCTCTCGGTCCTGATCAGTCTGTTTGCTTCGGCAGTCCGGTGACGCTTACAGCAACAGTTACCGGCACACAGGGTGGCGCTTTTGAATGGGAGGCCAATCCGGCTACTACCCCTTCTGTCACGGTGAGTCCGATTTTCGACCAGTCATACACTGTTACCTACAAATACGGTCCAAATGGCTTCTGCACTTCTCAGGATATAGTGAACATATCTGTGGGCTCTCCGCTCGAACTGAGTGATATCACTGCTCCGGAGGATTCCGTGTGCGCGGGTGCGCCTGTAGTGCTCAAGGTGGAAATTATGCTGGGCGATGGCGATATCTCCTGGCTTGCCGATGGTGTTGTCATTCCGGATGCCATGCTTGATTCTGTAACTGTTACTCCTCAGGGCACTGCCGTGAACTATGAGGCGGTACTGACTGATGCAACCGGCTGTACTGCGTCCGCCGGGCCCGTTACTGTTCTGGTGAAAAAATGCTTTGATATACCCAATGCATTCACACCCAATGGCGACAGTTCCAACGATACCTTCGGGCCTGTGCTTTACGGAGCTACTGCCGATATTCTCGAGTTCAACGTATACAGCCGCTGGGGACAGAAGGTATTTACGGCCACCGACAGCAAAAAGGAATGGGATGGTCGTGTGGACGGAAAGGATGCGCCAAGTGATGTGTATGTTTACCAGATGAAAGTCAGATTCCTGAATGGCGAGGAAGAGGACAGAACCGGTCAGGTAACCCTTATAAGGTAATTCGTTATTTGAACCTGATAGCTTTGATGGGTGAAATACCCGAAATAACGAGCGATGGCAGCAGGAGAAAGATCACGGTAATCAGCAATGTTCCGAGATTGATTCCTGCTACCGCCGCCCAGTTGATTTTGACAGGTGCGTAAGAGAGGTAATAATCAGCCTCGTTGAGTTTTATAAATCTGAATTTATCCTGCAGAAAGCAGAATCCCATTCCGATCAGGTTGCCCCAGAACATACCCCACAGCGTTATGAAAGAAGCGTGGTAAATAAATATGCGCTGTACCGATCTGTTCCCTGCTCCCAACGCTTTCAGTACGCCGATCATGTTGGTTCTCTCCAGCACCAGTACCAACAGAGCAGTGATCATATTGATGATTGCCACAGCGAGCATCAGAGCCATAATAACCACTTCGTTGTAGTCCTGCAGCGCCAGCCACTCAAACAAAGCCGGAAATTTCTTTCTGATGGTAACAGACAATAACTCTGTTGGCAGTACTTCGTCGTAAATATACTGATCGTAATACTCCAGATCGCGCAGATCATCGAGCCAGACTTCGAAGCCTGCTACCTGTGAGGAATCCCAGCCCAGCAGTTTCTGAACCTGATTGATATCGCAGATCGCGAACTTGCGGTCATATTCTTCCAGCCCGGTTTTATATATACCGCATATCTGAAAAACCCGTCGCAACTGTGTACCTTCCTTCACAAAATGCACAATGAACTTGTCGCCTACGCCAACCTGCAGCCGGTCAGCCGTTTGGCGACTGATAATAATGTCTCTGGAAAGAGTGGAATCACCCGGTTTTACGGGTCTGCCTTCCAGCAGATAAGGCGACAGATTTTCCCAGGCGAAGTCGCTGCCAACTCCTTTCAGCAGAATACCTTCTATCTCTGTTTTGGTGCGTATAATACCCGGAATATGGGCAAAAGCCTGTATGTGACTGATGCCTCCGTGTACAGCGCCCTCCCGTATTCCGGCGTCTTTCAGGTAATAATCGGGCAGTTCGGTGAC
This sequence comes from Bacteroidota bacterium, assembly GCA_039804245.1. Taxonomy (GTDB): domain Bacteria; phylum Bacteroidota; class Bacteroidia; order Chitinophagales; family Saprospiraceae; genus M3007. The sequence goes on along the minus strand of JBDLWO010000248.1, from coordinate 7,490 downwards.
AGTGTCCAGCGACGGATAAAAATCCTGATTGATGTCAATGGGTTTGGGTTCAAAGGAAAGAGAGTAAGCGGTATCGGAGATATGTATATGCCCCCAGAACTCGAAAATTTTTCTGCTGATTTCGTGCTTGAAACCGGCGATGAGTGCAGAGGCACTTACCATGACAGCAACACTCAGGGCAACTGCTGTAACAGCGATCCTGATAATGAGTCTTGAAAAGTTGTTTCCACCGGAAAGCGCGATGCGCCGGGCAATAAACAGGGAAAAGTTGGACATGTATGACAGTGCTTTTACTCCCTCAGGAATTCCAGTTCGAGATGTCGGTCCAGTCGGGCAACAGCGGATGGCTCACCATGTTCCTTGTCGTCCTGACGATGTTTTACCACATAATCTACAGACTTCAGTATCTCGCTGCTGATGGCGCCGAAATGAGGGGGGAATGGTACACCGCTCTCATTGGCAGAAGTGCTGAGCAGCGGGCAGTTAAATTGTGCGATCAGTTCCTGACAAAACCTGTCTGTGGCCACGCGTATGGCAACACTGCCATCGGGAGCCTTTACTGATTCCGGGATACCAGTTGAATGTTCATAAACAACTGTCAGCGGTCTCAGGTGAAACGACAGCAGCGTCTCGATACGTGGGTGTAATTTGGGTACGTAGCGCTTCAACATATCCAGGTCGGAGACAAGCAGGACATACCCTCTGTCGGCGGGGCGCCCCTTGATCTGGCCAATGCGGGCAATCGCCTGTTCGTTGAATATGTCGCAACCGATACCCCAGATGGTGTCAGTAGGGTAACAAATCACCTTGCCGTCGCGCAGCAGGGCTACAATTTCAGAAATGTCGTCTCGTAGCAGGAACATGTTAAAACAAAAGGGCTTGCAAATGCGTTAGGTCTCGTAATTTTGGCGAGGCAAAAGTCCGATTTTTTCTCACACATTGAACCGAAACTTCCAATGCAAATATTCAGACTGAACGTATATATTACAATGGTATTGTTTTTCGTGGCTACTGCTTTCCCAATGGAGGCTGTCGCCAAGCATATCATTGGGGGAGACATGACTTATGAGTACGTGACAGATGTGGGAGCGAACTCACGCAGGTGGCGTTTCACCATGAAGGTTTACCGCGATTGCTTCGGTGGCGGAGCTCCCTTTGATACAGACGCCTCTATCAGCATTTTCAGAGGAAACAGCCAGAGCAATGTGCTTCAGGAAGCTTTCTATGTAAATTACGACGACTTTACACGACTCATCCCTGATACCCCCCAGTGTGTTACCAAAATACCAACCAATGTATGCGTGGAAGAAGCTGTATATGTATTCGAACGCACGCTGCCCATCTCGGTGTCCGGACAGAGTTATTTCATCGTTTATCAGCGATGCTGCCGCAATGAGAGTATAACGAATATTATAAACCCCGGCTCTGTTGGAGCAACTTATGCCGTTGAACTTACCTACGAAGCACAGGTGGCCAAAAATGATAGCCCCAGGTTCAATAATTTTCCTCCGCTGATCATTTGTAATAATCTGCCGCTTGATTTTGATCATTCTGCTACTGACGCAGATGGCGATTTGTTGCTGTATGAATTCTGTGCTCCATATGCTGGTGGGGGAAATATTACCCAGGGGCCCGCGTTATTCTCCTGCGATGGCGCCAAACCAGATCCATCCTGCGGCCCACCGTTTGATATTATTCCGTTCGCAGTGCCGATTTACACCCCTGACAAGCCTATGGGAGGCAATCCGGTGGTGGCTATCAACCAGACAACAGGATTCATCACCGGAATACCGCTGCTGCTCGGTCAGTTTGTGGTTGGCGTATGTGTCAGTGAATTCCGTAACGGGCAACTGCTCTCCACGATAAGAAGGGAATTCCAGTTCAATGTGGCCGACTGCCAGCCCGATGTATTCACCAGAATTGAAACAGACTCCTCCACCCTGGTTGCCGAACAGTATCTGATCAAATCATGTGGTTCCAATACAGTCGAATTCACCAACCTGAGCGGTCAGCAGCAATTCATCAGCAGTTTCAGGTGGGAATTTGATATGAAAGACTCCATCGCTACCAACTCTGCTGTGTGGAGCCCGACATTCACTTTCCCGGATACGGGCCTGTACGCCGGCAGACTGATTCTGAACCCAAGCGGCGGCTCATGCAGCGATACCGCCAATATTGAAGTGAGAATTTTCCCGGAGGTGAATGCCGATTTCTCCTATGTTTACGATACCTGTGTTGCTGGTCCAGTAGTGTTCACCGACCTTTCCACCAGTGAAGCAGGGGTCAAATCCTGGTTCTGGGACTTCGGGGTGCCGGGGGCTCCGCCATCCAGCGAGCAGAATCCCTCTTACCTGTATGATGTGCCCGGCCAGCATCCTGTGACGCTGTTTGTGGTCGACAGGAACATCTGTTCCGATGCTGTCACCAAAACAATCAACTACCTGCCGGCTCCGCCGATCATCGTCATACGTCCCGACAGCTATCTGGGATGCTATCCGGCATATATTTTCTTTGACAACCTGTCGAAGCCGATAGATGAAACCTATGACATCAAATGGACTTTCGGTGATGGGGGAGACACCAGCGGCGTAATCAGTCCGACCCATGTTTATACAGAACAGGGAATCTACGATGTCAGTGTTGCCATCACCTCTCCGATTGGTTGTATGATTGCAGATACATTTTTCAACCTGATCCGGGTGGAGCCGCGGCCTGTTGCCGACTTCACGTTCTCTCCGGAAAGCGGCCTGACTACTTTCAATAATACAGTGAACTTTACCGATCAGTCAAAGGACGCTGCTTTCTGGAACTGGCAGATTGGCGGTGACTTCACCACTATTCAGCAAAATCCAACCTATACATTCACTGATACAGGCCTCACCTCTGTTCGTCTGATTGTGACGCATCGCGAGGGCTGCAAGGACAGCCTGACGAAAGTGCTGGACATACGCCCCGAAGTGCGCTGGTATATGCCCAACGCCTTTACGCCCAATGCCGACAGCAAGAATGACGGTTTTCAGGGTAAAGGGTATCTGGAGGGCGCTGTTGGATTTCGTATGGCCATCTGGAGCCGATGGGGCGAACTGGTGTTTGAAACTGACAATCCGGACGACGCCTGGAACGGTCGCGTGAACAATACAGGAGGAAATTCTCCCGCAGGCGTGTACGTATATGTGGTCAGCTTCACCGGGCCGCGTGGTGAGCCAAATGAATACAAGGGATATGTAACCCTGATTCGATAGTTGACTGCAGAATGATTGTTTGATTTTCGTAACAATCTGCCTGAAGTGTATTAGCTCTTTTTCGGAATAACGCACCACCTTTGCGATCATTTTTGATCAATCAGGGTATGAATTGTCTTCTTTTTCGTATTTTTAACAGGCCGGCCTGTGCTTTTTTCAGCATTGCCCGGCTTGTGTTTTTTGGGGCATTTATATTTTTGGGTAGTTTGAATAATTGCCTGACGGCTCAGATTGTCCAGTCAGCTGGCAAGAACTCTGTTCACCACTTCAATGGATCTGCAAGCATAACCAATAACGGTATTTCAGTGATTCCCACCTTTTCGCTTGGGAAACCCGCTTCCATTATTGAACTGAATGCCGGAGGAGACAGACTGACTTTTGAGCCCCAGTTCAGGGTAAGTCTGGAGGGGCAGCCCTGGTCGTTTGGCTTTGCGGAAGCTACCCATTTTAACAACTTCTTCAGAAAACACGTTCGCATGGCGCCATTGCAGTACAAAAAAATGCAGTCGGTCTGAGTATTTTCAGATGGCATAAAACAGGCCATCATATACAGAAAATGCCCTCTGACACGTCTGAAAGCCACTATTTAGCTGATTTTAAGATGATTCCGGCGCGTTTTTTCTAACCAGCTGTTTGCAATTTTTTGCTGTAAAACTTGCATACCTCAAAATCCGTGTACTTTTGCGGTCTGATTTTTGCAGCATTGCCCCTTTATCCCCGTCTTTACTACGATGTCAAAAAAACTCCTTATAGTGGAATCGCCTGCCAAGGCCAAAACAATTGAGAAATACCTTGGCTCCGACTTTATCGTCAAGTCATCCTATGGTCACATCCGTGACCTGATCAAGGGTAACGACCTTGGAGTGGATGTAGAACATGGTTATCGTCCAAATTACGTCATTCCCGAAGACAAATTCCGTACTGTAAAGGAACTTCGTGAAAATGCCGCCAAGGCTTCCGAAGTATGGCTCGCTACCGACGAAGACCGCGAGGGCGAGGCTATCAGCTGGCACTTGTGTGAAGTGCTCAAACTGGATCCTGTCACCACGCGGCGTATCGTTTTTCACGAAATAACCAAGCCCGCTATTCAACGTGCCGTCCAGCAACCCCGTACGGTTGATATGAATCTGGTGAATGCTCAACAGGCCCGCAGGGTGCTCGATCGCCTGGTTGGATGGGAACTCAGCAGCCTGTTGTGGAAAAAAGTAAAGGGACAACTCTCTGCCGGACGGGTACAGTCTGTTTCCGTCAAACTGATTGTCGAACGGGAACGTGAAATACAGCAGTTTAACAGCAAGCCTTATTTTAAAATTGTAGCTCAGTTCTTCGCCAGAAATTCACAGGGTAAACCAGTCACTTTTAAAGCCGAAAGCCCGGTCCGATTTGATGACGCAGCAGGTGCAGAGGTATTCCTGCAGAAGTGTATCGGAGCAAAGTTCAGTGTTGCCAGAATCGAGGTACGCCCCACACGCCGCAAGCCGGCACCGCCATTTACTACTTCCACTCTTCAGCAGGAAGCCAGCCGCAAGCTCGGGTTTTCAGTGAACCGAACCATGTCGGTAGCACAGAAACTGTATGAAGAGGGCTTTATTACCTATATGCGTACCGATTCCACGAATATGTCCGAGACTGCCATTCAGGCTATGGGAGCAGCTATTGTGGAACAGTTCGGAGCCCGATACCATCAGGAACGCCGCTTCAAAACCAAAAATGAGTCGGCTCAGGAGGCCCACGAAGCTATTCGCCCGACTTATGTGGAAAGGCAGAGCGTCAGTGCCAACCGCGATGAACAACGCCTGTACGAGTTGATCTGGAAACGCGCACTGGCCTCCCAGATGGCTGATGCAGAACTTGAAAAAACGACGGTTGATATTGCCATCAGTTCACAACCCGGCGCTGTGCTCGTCGCAGAGGGTGAAGTACTGAAGTTTGACGGCTTTCTCAAATTATATCTGGAAAGTACCGATGAAGAGGAGGAAGAAACACAAGGTATGTTGCCGCCACTGACCCAGGGACAGGTGCTCGATCTCGACGATATGGTAGCTACAGAGCGATTCACCCGCCCTCCGGCCCGTTTCACGGAAGCCGGATTAGTAAAAAAACTGGAAGAACTCAGCATCGGCCGCCCAAGTACATACGCTCCCACTATCACCAAAATTATGGAGGCCAACCGCGGATACGTAGTGAAAGACAGTCGGGAGGGTGAAACCAGAACTTTCCAGGTACTCACACTCAAGAGTGATAAAATAAGCAAACGCACCGATAAGGAAATTACAGGTGCTACCAAAAATGTTCTCTACCCGACTGACATGGGTATGATCGTCAGTGATTTTCTCGAGGAGCATTTCAATAAAATCATGAATTATGGCTTCACTGCCAGCGTGGAGCGCGAATTTGATGACATTGCCGAGGGCAAAAAGGAATGGTCGAAAATGATTGATCATTTCTACCGCCCGTTCCATAATGACGTGGAAAAAACGCTCAAGGAAGCAGAACGCGCCAGTGGCGAACGTATCCTCGGCATTGATCCGGATACCGGACGCACAGTGCTGGTGCGGATGAGCAGCCTCGGCAGGGCAGTACTCCAGATCGGTACCGGAGAGGAGCTCGGAGAGAAGGAAAAGCCACGATATGCCAACCTGCGGCCCGGACAATCTCTCGAATCAGTCAGTCTGTCAGATGCACTGTCATGCTTCCAGCTGCCAAAGGCGCTTGGAGAGTACGAGGGCGAAATACTGGAGGTCAATACCGGTCGTTATGGCCCTTATATCAAGTTTGGCGCCAGTTTTATTTCTCTTCCCAAAGGAGAGGATCCGTATGAAACCACGCTGGAGCGAGCTGTTGAACTGGTAAAGGCCAAAATTGAAGCTGACCGCCCTCTGGGAACTTATCAGGGTGTCCCATTCACCAAGGGTAAAGGTAAATTTGGTCCCTTCATCAAGTGGGCCGATCTGTATATCAATGTACCTGCCCGCTACAATTTCGATCGTCTGACTATAGAGCAGGCTGTGGAACTGATCGAAGCCAAAATTGACAAGGAAGCCAACCGATACATCCATCACTGGCCTGAAGAGAGCATTTCCGTAGAAAATGGCCGTTGGGGCCCGTACATCAAGTACGCCAGGGCTGTTGTGAACCTCCCACGTGTTGAAGGCGCCAAAATGACTTCTGACCAGGCGCGCGCACTCACGCTTGAAGACGTAAAAGCGATCATCAAAAAGGAAATTCCGGATGCCTTCGAACCCAGGGCCAAGGCAAAGCCAAAAGCAAAGACCAAAAAATAGGCTGAAAAGGACTTCAATACAGCCCTTTTACTTTTGTTAACAGCGAGATGTACAACATTCTGCAGGTTGTCCTGTTTTTGTTGCCTATGTTTCGTTTTCTTTCCTTTTCGACTATCATTTTCAAGGGTGTATTTGCCGCTGCGCAGGGTACACCCTACACAGGCCAACCTACGGAGGGCCCCGGAGGTGCCGATTATACACACACGCATGTATCCGTATATGATGGCGCTACCCGCGCAGACGGTTTCTGGCTGTATGAACCCGAATCACCTCGACCCGAATCGGCGCCAGTTGTAGTGTTTATGCATGGCTATGGGGCTTATAACCCAATGGCTTACGGTAAATGGATCAAGCATCTGGTAGCCAAAGGTAACATCGTCATATTCCCCAGATATCAGAAAAATCTGGTTTGGCCCCGTCCATCCGGCTTCCCCGAAAATGCTGCAAAGGGTATTCGTGATGCCATTGTATTTTTACAGCGTTCTGAAGATCATGTACAGCCGGATCTGTCGAAGGTGACCTATATTGGTCATTCTTATGGTGGCGTTACTGCTGCTAATCTGGGGGTTAACTGGGAAAAATACCGGATTCCAAAACCTGCCGCCATGCTGCTGGCAGAACCGGGGAGCGGCCCTTTCAATGGCGCCCGGTTGAAAAACTACTCCGGTTTGCCACATGACCTGAATCTGCTGGTGATAGTAGGGGAGGATGATTATGTCGTGGGAGCGGCATTCGGACTGCTCGTTTTCAATACAGCAGTAAATACCCCCAACAGAAATTTTATCGTACAACGCCGGGACATTGACTACAGCCGCCGCCGTGGCATCCTGGCTACACACTCCGAGCCTTACTGCTACGACCTTGACTTCGATACCGGGGTGAGGAATTATACTGCCCAGCGTGTTTTCCAGACTTCCCGCCTCAATGAGGTTGATTTCAACTGCTACTGGAAACTGGCAGATGC
>JBDLWO010000247.1:0-12684 GCA_039804245.1 Bacteroidota bacterium | reverse complement strand
GTAAATCACTGATTTACACGCATTTGATATGTTTTTCGCTATTTTGTAGCGGAGAGTCAGGGATTCGAACCCTGGATACCCTTTTGGGGTATACACACTTTCCAGGCGTGCTCCTTCGACCACTCGGACAACTCTCCTTTTTTGTCAAAAAACCACTTGTAGAAGTGCTTTTAAAACGGGAGCGCAAAGATAGCACTAATATTATTATGCGCAAGTTTCTTTCACCAACAATTATCAACAGGTTAAAAAAAAGGCTGTTTTTGTTGAAAAAGCTTGCTAAAAACACTCATAATGCAGAAAAATTGGTCGCCGGGCAATATCTTTGCACCATGTGGATAGTTAATACCTTTAATAGCCGACCCGTACGGCTCGCCTCGTCATTGCTTTTGGTCTCCGGTGCTCTCGTGTGTGTGCGCCCTCCCCTTCCTTTAATTCAGTGTTTGTGGAGCAATAATGCACTCATCGTGATGTTCGGATACCTCGCACTCGGGCTCTGTGCCTACATCTTTGATTTGAAACGCCTGATGTACACCAGTCTGCTCAGTTGCGCCATCATTGCCTTCTACAACCACGAAACAGCCGGCTCTGCCAGCGCAGGGAGCACGCCCTGTCAGCAACCTCAACATCGCTGTGTTTTTTTCAACTCCCAGGATATAACAGCCGAGTTCGGGCTTCAGTATGATGGACATTCAAAAGAGGATTAAAAGTTTCGGCCATGCCTTCAACGGCATCAGGCTCCTTTTTTCCTCTCAGGCAAATGCCCGTATTCACCTTGTCGTCGCTTTGGCGGTGGTAATTGCCGGTTTCCTCTGTCGTATTTCCCCCGCAGAATGGCTGACAATCATCCTGTGTATTTCTGCCGTCGTTGGAATGGAGGCCATGAACACGGCTGTTGAATGGCTTACTGACCTGGTTTCTCCCGAATATCACCCGCTGGCAGGCAAAGTAAAAGACGTGGCCGCCGCTGCTGTTTTACTGACCGTCGCCGGGGCTGTTGCCGCAGGGCTCACTATTTTTCTCCCGCGGATATTGTAACTTCTGCCCGATGCCATCTTCCTTTTCCGGCTCCGGCCGGTAATTATGTCCGGTATCATAAATGTGGTGTCGCTCTCCCCTGCTGTCAATGATATAATATTCCCCGTGTTCAATGAGCAGTGTTTTTACCAGCCCCTGTCGCATGTTTTCCTCGTGAAACAGGTCAATACATATTACACGTCCGCCATAAAAAGCTGAAACGTCTTTCTGAAGGGTGTGCCCTATGATCATTTTCTTCGCCCCGACGTAGCTGAGGATATCCTTCACCGTATCCGGAGCAAGCTGCCTCTTTGCAACACCGCGATACCAGAACACACCGGTTTTCCGGTTAAATATGGCTCTTGCATCAGGGTCATTTATTTCCCACTCCTCTTTTCCGTAGTGCGCACGCGCGATTTCATTGATCTGCGCGGGCGTCAGTCCGGTACGCATCATATCCGTACTGATTCCTCCGTGACAGAATATATCATCTCCTATTTTTTCAATGGCATTCCTGGAACGAAGCCATCTCCCGAGCTCCGAACCCGCGCCATAACATTCCCCGTAATGCTGCTCCATCAAACGGGCATTTTCAACATATTTGTTTCTGACATAAGTATGTTCTCCACTCAGATTCATCACTTCATGATTGCCGATAAGAAAGTGGACACGGCCACCAGCAGCAGAGGCCTCATTTTCCAGTTTGTATATCAGCCACAGACATTCGGTTACGCGGAGACCCCTGTCGAAGAAATCGCCCGTCAGGATCAGGCTCCCGTTTCCGTAACTCCAGTTCAACTGATCATCTACTACGCCGGCGCCCTGCAACATGGTTTTCAACGCCCCGAAATTCCCCTCGATATCCGATAAAACCAGCGCCCGTGCAGGACTGTCATAATTTGTTGGCGGAGATTCTATCGAGTGAAGTAACGGAAATGAAAAGCGATCTCCCGTCTCCGGAACAGAGCAGGTTAGTACTACCGCTTCCCGGCTGGAAAAATGCTGGGTAACTACCTTCAGTCCCGAGTCGCGCGGCACTATATATTTGACCACCACTCTTTCTCCCTGGTAAAAAACATAGGGGCCATCTCCGGCGATACGCAGATCGTCGCTGACAGGTCCTGCATACACCAGTGATGGAAAAACGAGTACCCAAACGGTTCTGAATATCAGGAGTATGTGCCTCATTCGAGTTTTCTTACAACTATTTCAAGACGGTTGTTTTGCTGGTGCTCCTCGTCAGAACACTCTACGCCCTCTTTACACCGATTTCTGGGCTGGGTTTCTCCCATTCCCCTGGTAATGATCCTGCCCTCATCTATACCCTTATACACAAGATAAATACGGGCGTTCTTGGCGCGCTCTTCGGTCAGGATCATGTTCAGGTCAGCATCACCACGCGTATCTGTATGCGCAAGGAGTGATATTTCCATATTCGGATATCGGTTCATCACTTCGAGCAGGGCATCGAGGTAACGAATGGCACTCTGATTCAGGGTGGTTTTGTTATACTCGTAAAACACCCTGTCAAGCACCAGTACCGATCCTTCGCTCAAACCATTGGCAAGCGGCATCTCTGCCTCTGCACTGGCAGCAGCCTCTACCGGACTCAGACGCACCTCCTGGAATGCCCGGGTTCCGGATTCTATGTTCAACCGGTAGTTCTCGGGGTCGAATCCGGCCCGTTCAACGTAGGCGATATAGTCACCTGCCTCGCCCAGACACGCATCAAATTCGCCACTCCAGGTAGTACGCACGGTTTCGGTGTAGCCGGTTGCCCGATGTACAAATTTGACAGTGGCATTGGCTACACGGGTACCAAATTCAGTGGTCAGCACGATACCCCCGGCACGCAGACAGGGCGGCTTCTCCGACAGCTTGAAGTTAAGCTCCAGCTCTTCGTCTGAGTCAACATACAGAAACTGTTCACGCGGAGCATATCCGTCAGCACTCACTATCACCAGATACTGCTTGTAGCGTGTGAATTCTGTGAGTGCTTCTCCTTCAACATTACTGAGCAGATCGGGATTACCCATCTCCGAAGCGCTTTTCCTGACCAAAGAAAGGGTAAACGACTCCGGGTCATCCTGCCTCGGTACCAGATCCAGTGAATAAAAGTCGCTGTTGACGATATCGCTGAAGCCATTATCAGCCGGTTGCAGTATCCTTATCTCTGCACCCCTGACAGGATTGCCTGTTTTCTTGTCTATGACATTTATTTTGGCTGCATTCACCGCCGGCTTTCCCGTACCTTCAATTCCGCTTGATGCAAAAAATTGATATATATCATCTTTTCCGTATCCTGATTCAGGTCTGTCGCTGGCGAAATAACCGCTGTTTCCGGAATCGTCCACGATAAAACTGTGGTCGTTATACTTTGAATTGAAGGGTTCTCCCATGTTCACAACCTGTGCTTCGACATCATTTTCGAGCGGATTGTTCACATAGTATATATCCATTCCTCCCAGGTTTTTTTCATGTCCATTGGAGGAAAAGAAAAGTGTATTGGAGAAGCTGAAATACGGAAACAGCTCCTGTTTCTCTGTATTCACCAAAGAGCCCAGATTCCCGGGCTCCCCCCACCCTTCTTCCAGTCTTTCCACTACATATATGTCATAACCTCCGTAGCCTCCGGGCATGTCAGAGGCGAAGAACAGCCACCTGCCATCCGGGCTGAGACTTGGATTCAGGCAGGAATAGTCATCGCTGTTGAAGGGGAGCTCTACCGGGCGTGTCCAGTCGGGAAACCCGTATTTCACTTCGTATATTTTCTGTGTTGAGCGACCATCCTTGCCCGCCTTGATCACACCATCAACGTTGTTGTTTCTGGAAATATAGGCCGTCTGGAAATCGCGGCTCATACAAACGGTACCCTCATTGAAGTCCGATTTTTTCAGAATATTGAACTCAAAACGCTGGGGCGGAAGCAGCTTGCCAAGTGCATCGAATGTAGAAAGGTAATGATCCAGAAAGGGTTCGCCGGTAGCCTCGTCCCTTGGGCCGCGTTTGGCCCGCGCCGAAACAAATATGATTCCGTTGTCGTAGAGAGCGGGCGCGTAATCAGTGCCGGAGAGATTGATAACGTTCAGGTTTTCTATCCGAATCGGGTAGCGACGATCATCTTTTTCGCGAAATCTTTCCTTGGATTTACTTTTTGATGTGGACTGTGCCGCCACTAATGTAGCACACAGGATCAAAAGCGGGAGTAGTATCTTGCGAATCATGTTTTGAGTTGTTTTTCTGACGATTGATCAAAACGGCCTGCCCGAGTCAATTTTTCCACCGTCAACGTCATCGGGAGGTGAAAACCACCATCTGGCAGTAAGTTCGACTGTTCCGTTACTGGCTTTTCGCAGGCGCGATATGCCTATATCGTAAGAAACGCAAAAAAACAGATTTTCGTTTGCCTGAATACCCAATAATGCATCAACACTTTCTCCGGCCCCCTTGATGTTTCCACCAGCGCGATAGGTGAGTCCGCCGTAGAATTTTTTTCTCAACAGGGCGGAAGTGTTCAGCTCAAAATCAAACGGAGCCCCCACGGCATATCTGAAAAGTACCTGGGTATGAAGGGTCATTTCATCATTTACTTTGGAGGAAAAGCCTCCCATGGCGTTGATATGATGAACTTCCCTTGAAAATACGTTCCCGTATTCTGAAAAGTCTGTATTGTTTCTGATCATGCGCGGAAGCGCGATGCCGGCATACCATTTGTCTTTATATGCAGTGTAGTATAATCCGGTACCGAAGTTGGGCATGAACTTGCTGCCCGGCTGCACTGGTATTGAAAGGTCGTTCTGGTCTATTGCATAAATACGGGGATCCGCCCAGTTTTGCCGGAAGTTTCTGACGCTGGCCTGCATACCTACCGCGAGAATACCCCTTTTCATCCTGATTTTGTAGGCAAAAGCCATGTCCAGTGTCAGGGTATTCGATATACCTATACTCTGTCTGCTGATACTGCCCCCCAGGCCCAACTGGTTGTTGTAGGTGGGCTGATGATAACTCACTACCTGGGCGTCAGGAGCGCCCTCAATTCCGGTCCACTGTTTCCTGAAAACGGCCGTGAGAGTCGGCGAGGCGAAGCTGCCAGCATATCCGGGGTTCAGCGGCAGCTTGTTCAGTGCGAACTGTGTGTACAGCTGTTCCTGCTGTGCCCGAACACAGAGGGGTGCGAATAAGAACAGTGTGAGTGTAATTTTTTTCAACATCGGCCGGGTATTATGGTTGTAACAGGATAAAACCGGAAACCGGTTTTTGCTGATTAAACTGAATCAGGTAGTAATAGGTGCCGGGCGGCAGTTTTTTACCGTTAAAGGAACCATCCCAATGGCCGCTTTCGTTCGGGCGGGGGTAGCTTTCATTCCGGTAAACCTCGTCGCCCCACTGATTGAATATGCTCACAAAAATCACGTTATCCTCTCCTTCTCCGTTGATGAAGCACTCATCTCCGAGTATGAAACTGTCATTTTTCCCGTCGTCATTGGGCGTGATGATCGTGGGTATTTTGCACTGTTCCGGCTGGGCAACCCTGAATCGAACTGTGGTGGAGCTGCAAGCATTGGCACAGTTGATATTACAGATTTTATAGGTGAGCTGGTCTTCACCGCTGAAACCTGAATTGGGCCGATAGACAAACTGTCCGGGGGCACTACCCTGCGTCACTGTGCCATTCAAAGGCGGAATGGTTATCTGAATACTCGGCAGATCGGTGGGCAACACGTCATTCCCAAGCACAGAAAATGGCGTCTCGGTTCCGAACCCGACTTCCACCTCATCCGGATTTGCCAGTGGAAATATTTCGTAGTATATCGTGAAGGTATCTCTCGAATTATTCCCGCAAATACCGTTGTTGATGGTCCAGTAAATCACATTTTTGCCCGGAACAAGGCCGGAAACAGTGGTGTTTATTGCCGTTGGCGGGTCGAACAGGAGTTTACCGCTCTCGCTGGTCCATACTCCCTGTTCCCACGACTGGATGGCGCCGGTTTTCACGCTGGTCTGGCTCTGTCCGGAACATACAAACTCATCTCCGGTAATCGCCGGTTTACTGCTGTAGTAATCCACCATGACCTGATCAGAAGGGGATCCGCACCCGATATCTGCGAGTGTCCACGTGAAAAAGTAACGGTTACCAGAATTAAGACCCAGTATGGGCGACTGGGGCTCCTCCGGATCACTGATCGTAATATTGCTCTGCCCCATCTGACTCCACATTCCGGAGGAATACTGACCCTGGGTGGCATTCAGCGATATGTTCAATCCGTCGCAGGTGGTCAGATCAGCGCCAGCATTGGCCACTTCCGGAGGTGAAACAACTATTGACAGCGTATCCTGGCTGAAATCACGACATCCACCACTGGTCAGCGACCACACAAACCGATAGGTATTGCCAGACAATCCGGCAAACTGCGCGTTTGGCGAATCACTGTTCACTATAGCAACTGCAGGTCCCGAAATCTGCCGCCACCTCCCGGTTATAACTCCGCTCGGCGGAGTGGCCACCAGCGTTACCGGGGCTGATGCACAGGCCGGATGATCGGGTACAACATTTGCAAAATTATTGGGTATGGTGTCAAAAACAACAGAAACTGGTGTTGAAATAGCCGAACTGCAGCCAAAACCCGGTATTCCTCCCGACTTCCAGGCAATAACCCGGAACTGGTTGGTGCCGGGAGTGAAACTGCCGGCCGGGAGCGAGGCAAAGTTGAGTACAGAAACAGGTGAAGGTCCGGCAAGTGTGTCGCCGGCAGAATTCAGCCAGGTATAAAGCGCACCCGGTGTCTGCGTAGCCTGACTGACTGACAGTGAGCCTTCGATCGGGGTTTGCTCAAGACACACAGCCGAAGGGCCGTTGTTGATGATCAATGGCTGCTGAGGAAGAGCTGTAACCAAAACCTGTATACTGGCAGTATCTGACTGACAGCCATTCAATAATACATACGCATAATATTCCCCTCCATCAGACTGCTTGACAGATGACCTGACCGGATTGAAAATCGCACTCTGGAAGCCATTCGGACCTCCCCAGACATACTGTGCATTGGCTGTAAAGGTGGCATTCAACTGAAGCGTCTCCCCTTCACAAACCGGCTGATTGCTCGCAAGCTCCGGCGGCGAAGGCACAGGGTTCACTGTCAGTAATTCAGCATTTGAATTCACCGAGCGACAAACGCCTTCCGCTACCAGTACTCTGTACGTACCAGCTTCTGCAGCACTGACGTTCTGCAGATCCAGCTGGGGTACAGTTGTAATCATCGTATCACCAGATGGGAGCAGCCACCTGAATTCAGAGCTGGCACTGTAACTGCCGGAATTGATCACTCTGACAATTACATCCTGGCCGGCACACACGGGATTCGGTGATATCTGTATAAGGGGAGTTACTACCTGCGACTGCACGCCAAGTGTTACTGACCCAGCCGGTGAAGGGCACCCGCGCGCATCCTTTACTATAAAGGTGTAGGGGCCATTTGAGGAAGCTGTGACATCCGGGAAGCAAAGACTCAGGCTGTTGGATACAAGATTGCCCTGCTTCAGCCAAAAATAGGTGAATGGCATAATTCCTCCGGAAATGGTGGGAATCAGACAGGCATCTGAAACGCCATCTGAACAGGCAGGCGCATTTACCTCGATTCCCTCAATCGTGGGTGGAGTGCTCACCTCAACCACTATCGTTGCCGTATCAGCACACGCGGCAGCTCCGTTTTTGGCAATAACCGTATAAGTGCCGGAAATACCCGAAGAAACGGTGATATCTTCCTGATAAACAAGCGTGTTGTCCGGGAACTGCCAGCACCACGACAGGTTTTGTGTGGATGACGCGGCCTGGAGTAGCAGCACAGAGTCCGCGCAAATCGGAGAATTGGACGAAGCGCTGATGGACGGGTAAGGCGTGGGGCACACATTGACAGGCGCCGACCAGGGTGAGAAGCAGGTCTGATACTGCGCTCTTACCCTCCAGTTGGCACAGTCTGCCAGCGTCATATCCGGCAGCGTAAGCTGATTCGTCAGGGAAGCTGTGAAGAATATACCATTCTGCTCCCACTCAAACTGCGTTGTTTGTCCGGAGAGCGCGGCCACCAGGGTGGCGTCTTCACCTGTACATATATTTATACTACCGTTGATCTGGGGCTGGGGCGGACTGTAATTCACCAGTACATTCACGTAGGCGCAAGGATTGGAAATACAACCTGAACTCTGATCAGCCACACACAAGGTGTAGATACCTGCATCTGAAGGCTCTGCCGAACTGGTTACTACCGGGAACTGACTCGAACTGGAAAATTCACCCGGGCCAAACCAGTTGTACAATATACCCGAGCCGGATACACTGGTGCCGAGTGCCACAGGGCTGCCTTCGCAAACAACAATCTTGTCGTCTGTGACGCTGGCAACCGGCCGCTGATTTACGGACACCGTGGCCACAATGGAGTTGGGTGTAATACAGTCTCCGATTTTTACCCGCACAAAATACTGATATTGCCCGGCAGGAGGCTGAACGATGGTATGAGTGGGTAATGAAGTGGTGGCAATCAGCACCGGGGTTGGTTGCGTGTTCAGAAACCACTGATACTGTACGTTGTTACCGGGTACTGTGGCAGTTCCGAGAACAACATCCTGGTCGGTGCAAAAAGAATTATTGTTTCCGACTCCACCCGATATGGTAATATTGGGCACGTTCAGCGGAGAAATATTCACTGAAACAGAAGCAGATGAGGTGCAACCCGATGCTCCCCTGATCGTCAGCGTATAAATCCCTTCGAAAGCCGACGTCATATTCGGGCGAACCGGATTCGCCAGGCTCGATGAGAAATTGACATGCAGCCACTGATATGCAAAATTCCCGGCAGGAGCGTTGGCGCGCAAAAACAGGGTGTCTCCCAGGCAGACCGGATCATGAACGGGAGCGGGCGGGGTCGTATTGACTGATACCTGCGTCTGACAAGTGGAGGAGTTTCCTGCGTTGTCAGTAGCTGTCAGAATAATCGTGTAACTGTTGCCGGCCTGTTCACATTTGAAGACCGACTGCGACAACTGAAATGACAGTGCGGATGTGCAGTTATCGCTGCTGCCGTTGTTCACGGCCGATGGTTGCAGTATAAAGTCGTTGTTCCCGGATGGATTCACACTCACAAATACCGATGGTTTACAGGCGGCAACTGGCCTGACGGTATCTCTGACCGTCAGTTGCCAGGTAGCTGTCCCTGTCAGACCCGCTACATCTGTGGTAGTGTATAGTACGGTATAAGTGCCCGGCTGCAGCGTAACTGAAGTCTGATTACCGAAAAGGGTTCCGGTTGCAACAACCGTATTGCCCGCATTATTGGAAACTGTGTAGTTTACTGTGGCAAAATTGTAAGCAAGGGATGCCTGAATGAAACTTACACCATCGGTTCTGTCTGTATCGGGTGCAGCACACGGATTGATAAAGTCAAAATCGAAGGGTGACCCCGGATCGGTATTCGGAATTGCCCGGAATGAAGCAGCGCCGCTTTGTGTGACAGCGTTAATCTGGGCGTCTGTGAGGGTTATGATGCTGACAACAGTATCGCTGCAACTGCCGGATGGCTGGCTCAGGTCAGTCCGGCCAAGCCATGTGGCGCCATTGAAAATATTGAAATACTCCCGTGGATTGGCATTATCTCCCTTGAACCTGACAGCAAGTACGCCCTGCCCCACCGCGTTGGGTATCAAACCTGAAAAAATCAGCATCTCCTCATCCGGAATGACACCTGCATCGGGTTGCTCGTCAAAATGTAGTGGAAGATAGGAGGTACTCTCTGAAATATCGCCGGGCATCAGGCAGTTCTCCTCTATCCCGGGGAATGGCAAACTGAAAGTTGCCTCACATGACGATGTCCCCACATAAATTGTCTGTGCCGGAGGGGGCGTAATCACCGGAGGCTCTGTATCATTTATGAGCATCTGCAGTGATGCGGTACTTCTGTTACCTGCACAATCGGTAGCTCCATAGACAATGGTATGCGTACCGGTTCCGAGGTATGTTGTACCTGCCGGAGGAAAAGCCAGTACGTTCCCGCCATCAACTGAATAATCCAGACTGACTGGCACCTGTGGCATTGAAAAGGAATACGAAATCTGTACACGCACGCGGGCGCCCGGGCAAACCGGATTGATAGCCTGATTTCCTGTCCCATTCGGGGCAAGTGTAATGCGCAATATACCGTCAGTAGCCCATTGATTGAACTGATTAGCAGTAATCGAGAGCACTGTAACACCGGGAAAAGCACTGCACTGACCGGCAGTAGGGGATGTTTTCCCGAGCAGAACACCGTTTTCTCCGTATATCCTGAAATACTCGGTGGGTGATTCAGCATCCATCCTGTCCAGAAAAACAGAAAGGGAAACGGAAGTGACAGCAGGCGCTGCAGGTGGTATATTGGGGGTAACAAAGTCAATGACAACCGTATCAACGGTCGCATCCGCAGGTCCGGTATTGAGCAGCGGTGTTAACAGTTGTGTATCTCTCAATACGACGCTGCTCATCAGTCCGGTACAATCGTCGAGTACCGCCAGCGGAGCCGGAATGACAACATTTCTGCCACACTGGCCCTGCTCATTCCCGAGTGTCAGCGTTGAGGGCAGTGTAATGACAGGCGCTTCCGTGTCGCGTATGTGTATGTGCTGGGTGTATGTGCGCGCATTACCACAGTCGTCTGTAGCCGTCCATTCACGCCGGAGCGTCCAGTTTGTCCAGTAATCACAGTCTCCCGTATCGTTTCCCCTGATTTCTGTTTCCGAGAGCACCACACCGACAGGGAGACTGCAGGAATCCGTACCATTGAAGGTTGTGGAATTCGGCGGCTGTGGTATATTGTTACACTCTACAGTGATATCTTCCGGGATATTGGACAATTGCGGCGCAACCGTGTCAATTACGTGAACAAACTGGGAGAAGAGTACTTCATTCAGACAGATATCCCGGGCTTTCCAGCGAATTTCGACGGTGTAGTTACCCGGACAAGCGCCGGGTGTATTGACAGTACCCTGCGAAACCGGCGGCAATGTCAGTCCGGAACAGGCATCAAGCGATCCGGGTGTTGGAAGCGGGAAGGGCACAAGATTACTGCAAAGGGCTGTTGTGTCCAGCAGTCCGACCGGCACCGGAGGTTTGGTATCCACTACCGAGATCAGCTGTGTGGCCGTGCTGCTGTTGCCGCACTGGTCGGTGGCAGTAAAAACCCGCAATACATTATAGGTGTAATGCCCGCAGACAGCGGGATCGGGGTCTCTGAAAGAGATTACTGCCGTTGTGATACCGGCAACCGGGCTACACACGTCGGTCGCCTGAATATCAATTCCTGCTACCGGCGCCTGAGGCAGCTCAAATGTGTCGCACTGCGCTGTGTAAGAGGCTGGCACCAGTGTAAAAACCGGTTTGGTAGTATCCCGGACCGATATTTCCTGCAGGGCTGTAGCGGTATTTCCACAGTCGTCGGTAGCCCGCCATGTAACCATTACCGTGTAGGAGCCTGCACACAGGCTGTCCTGATACACACGTGTAAAAGAAATTGCCGGGGCCGTATCACAATTATCGGTGACTGTGGCCGCCGGGACTGTTGGCAGGGGATTCGGGCAATAGACCGTTATTTTGGGAGCAAGACCGGAAATAACCGGAGCCTGTGTATCCACAATCCGGAACCGGAGATTAAGTTTACTGGTATTTCCGCACTCATCAGTGGCGTTGAACGTCACGTCGGCAAACCAGTTGCATACATTTGGAGCCACCGTGGGATAAGGTCCGGAATTGAAGCTGCCCGTACCCGTTTGTCCGTCGGAAGTGGAATAAATAAAATTGGTCCAGGCGGCCGAGGAGCAATTATCAGTCATCGTCGCATTGCCCTTGATATTGATCCAGAGCTGAAAATTCACCTGATCATTACCTCCACCGCACTGCTCATTGAAATCTGCGCCGGTGAGAGTGGGTGGAAGAGTATCCACAGCTGCAAAATCAGCATTTCCGGCAAAAACCTGGTTACCACAGGCATCCGCGACGAAGTAGTCCACACTGACGAAAGCTGTTACCTTTTCTACCTGCTGACTTCCTATCTGCCGGGTAGCACAGGCATTACCGAATGAGGCATTGAAGGCAGCTGTAACCGCAGCGGAGTCAACAGTATTGCCATTTATTTTCATGGTATAGGTCAGCGGACCCGAGCAGGAGTCAATCACCTGCATATAGGCGCGGTTTCTGACCCATTGAGAAAGCTTTGAAAGGTGGTCGCCGTTGGCATTACAATAGACGACCGAGTCTCGGGGGGGCGCTACAATCACTGGTGGCTTTGTGTCACTGGTTGTAAAAACGGCTGTGGTGCTTATACTCAGATCGCAGTTGTCGGTTGCCCGGAAAACAACCGTAAGTGGCACTGCGCACCCGGGAGGAAAAGAAACAGGTGCGTTATTGGTGACCGATTTTATCCCGGATGGATCCTGTACGGCAAATGCAGCTGTCTGGGCAGCCCTCCAGGCAGGATAGGCTGCAGCGAGCATTTCACAGGGCGCCGAACCATTTTGCGGAGGGAAAGTGATAGTGGGCGGGGTATTATCTGCAGCAATTACAATATGTTGGGTAAAAGTTGCCTTGTTACCAGCTGAGTCAGAAATCATCCATGTACGCGTGAACGTACCCGCAAGGCAGGTGTCGGG
>JBDLWO010000246.1:0-5340 GCA_039804245.1 Bacteroidota bacterium | reverse complement strand
TGGACACAGATACCACGGGTCAAACAGCAGTACTCCGGATTCAGGTTTAAACTCAAAAACAACACATTTAATATTCGTCCGTGCGAACCATCGCTGGAGGTAAGCGACTTTAACTATTCGCTGCGTATTGCACGAGCCAACCTTTTTACGAAGGAAGTCAGGCCTCTGGGGATAATATCCGGATACCGGCTTACTGTACCTGACGGAATAACGGCAAATACTGTCAGAATAAGCCAGTTAACGCTGCAGGACAACCAGTTGCTGCTGAGCAACACGGCATTGCCCTTCGTTCAGACACCGGGGTTGATGGATGTTGACTTCTCTCCAGCCTTTGCTTCGCTGGTTGATGAAGGTTTTCTGATCAAAACCAATACCGTTTTTGATCCCAATTGTACATTCAAGTACCCCGATACATCTCGGCAAATCATTAACACCACATTTGAGGGGTGTCTGAACAGTGACAAGATGGTTTTCGATACCATCCTTAAAAACCAGATCGGATACTTTTCCAACTATCCCGACCTGGATATCAAATCGGCAGATACTGTAATTATTTCCGAAAGTCGCCGGTTTGAAGCCGATTTCGACCTGAAAAATCTGTTTGTAAACACAGCAAAGAATGTATGGCTGAACATTCAGTCATCTTCAGGACAGACCGGCAACTTCAGCCTGCTCAAAATGCCGTCAGGACAGCAAGTACCGTCAGTAAATGACCTGTTCAACCTGCCCAATTTGTCGGGATTCTCGTCTTCCTCATTCAGACTCACCGGAGAGACTACCCACTGCGCAACCGATACCCTGATGCTGATTTATGGCTGGGATTGTGCAGCCTACACCGATATCAATGCAACCAGTTGTTCGAGAGACACCTTCAGAATATTGCTCCGGCTCGCCAAACCCGAGCTGGAACTGGATATTTTACAGGAAGATAACGACCTGTCGCTCTGCGATACCTCCGGTTATTATATAATGGAAATTTACAATGCAAATGCCGGTTACGCCTATGATATTTCGGCCACAGTAAAATTGCCACAGGGTATGGAAGTGGAGCCTGGAACATCCCAGATACAATATGCCCCGGCCGGTTGGGTGAATATACCTGACCCGACTTTACTGAACGGAAACCTCGGTCTGTGGAAACTGGCAGAAATAGTTCCGTTTATTGCTGTCAACGGCCTTCCGGGTATCAATCAGTCGCCGGCGAATACTATTTTTCTACGTTTCAGGGTAAGGACTACCTGCGGATTTGTGTCCAATACGCCAATTATTTACGGCGTATCTGGCAATGAGCCATGCGGAGCGAGCACCAACAGGCTGAACAAACCGGGACAGGAAATAAAAGTACAGGGGTTATCGCCAGCATACGGCGTTTCTATTTCAGCCAGTCAGGTATCAGGATCGGGTATCTGTGGCACTTTGCAGACCTTCCAGACAGTTGTCACGCTGCTGGGCAGTCCTTCGCCGGGCGACAGCATTTACGTAACCCTGCCAGAAGGTGTTATTTATCGCACAAATTCATACAATCCGGGGCCGGGTGCGCCTGCAGGACCGCCTACCACTACTGCCGACGGATTCAGGCTGCCATTGCCTCCCGGGGGGGCAGGAGGTCAGTTTGTTTTCTTTTTTGAAGCAGAATTCAGGGGTGATACGGGGTGTGACGATTTGAGCCTGACCGTTCAGACACGCGTCCGGACAGTCGCTTATTGCGCCACGCTGGGGGCGCCCTGTGATATCTACATTGCCACCGGATCATCTACCATCCCGCTGCACGTGCTCCGTCCTGAACTGGCGATCGAGTCGGCCAGCGCAGTTGTTCAGAACGGACAAATCACTGCAAGCATAAATCTGGCCAATACCGGATCTGTTTATGCCTACAACGAACAGACAAACATCTGGTTTGACAGAGATAATAACGGAGTAATCAGTACAGGAGACACCCTTTTACTCAAGATTAACGACATATCAGGTATTGCGCCGGGTGAAAAGATACTTTTATCTGACAGTTTGCCTTTCCATCCCTCCTATCTGTGCGGATTGCTTTTTGAACTGCCCGCCGATCAAAACTGTATTTGCAGTCCAGTCGTGTTGCCCCTGTATCACATTGAGCAACTCAACGACACTGTCAGCTATTGCAATCTCACGCCCGTACAGACGGGTGTACCTGCGCAGGCGGGCGCGACCTACACCTGGCTGCCACCTGCTGACGGAGTGGCCTGTTTGTCGTGCGCTTCCACCACATTCACTCCGCAAACACTGAACAGCGAGCTGAGACTGCTGGAAAAAACCGGCGACTGTGAGGTTATACATCATTTCTTTTATTCCTTCGGAGAAAATGCCTCCATCACGCTGACAAGCGATGCCGTTTGCGCCGGAGACAGCATCAGACTGGAAGCGCAGCCACCGGGACAAATGTACAACTGGGCAGGTGCCGGCATTACAGTGTTGGGAGCTCAGAGCCAGTTGATAACAGCCTCAGAAAGCGGAACATATCTGGTAACAGTAACCTTCGCAAACGGGTGTACCACTACTACCGCTGCACAGGTGGAGGTTTTCCCGCCTGACTCGACGGCACTTCCCGTTATCAGCAGTTGTGAAGGGGAAACCATCACAGTACTGGGCAGCAGCGTCACAGCCACTGAGGGGGTATTCTCCCTGTTGTTGTCGAACCGGAATGGATGCGACAGTATCGTGACGCAGGCAGTGGCGATACTGGACAAAAAAGAGATCAATGAAGAAATCAGTTTTTGTACTGGCACAGCAGTTCCCGTACTGGATACAGTGATAGCACAATCCGGGACAATATGCCGAATTTACACTGGTGCAAACGGATGCGACAGCATACACTGCGTAACGGCAACGGCACTGGATGTGCCGGATGAGCCTGTGCCTGATACCCTGTTCACCGATTCCGGAGCTGCCATAATGCTGGGAGGCATATCCGGGTATGCAAGCTACACCTGGTATCCCGCAGTCAACTGCGACAACTGTCCGGATATAACTGTTACACCCGACTCATCTGGTTACTTTGAATATACGCTGGTGATTGCCAACAACGTCGGTTGTGCCGACACCATAGTCTGGCGAGTAGTCGTGGCACCACCCTGCGGCCCGGAGCTGGCGGATATTCCCAATGCATTTACACCCAACGGTGACGGATCGAATGACACATTTGCACCGGTAGTGGCGGAGGGAGGGCCGGCCATCGGACGAATGACCATTTATGACCGCTGGGGAGAAAAGCTGTACGAATATGCAGGCGCCGCCTCCTGGGACGGGACTGTTCGGGGGAAACCGGCAGTTTCTGACGTTTACATATATATTATTGAACTGGAATGTTATGGCGACCGCTTCAGGCGAGTGGGCAATGTGACATTAATCAGATAACAGTTTGTTCAATAGTGGGGCATAAGTATCCACCCTCCTGTCGCGCAGAAACTGCAAGAGTTCCCTGGCTTCACGTATCCTCCCGGGGTTACAGTCGGCGTATATAACAGTTTCTTCCTGTTGGGCAGAGGCGAGAAAATCACCAAAGGGGTCGCTGATAAAACTGTGGCCATAAAATGTCATATCTTTTTCAACCCCCACGCGATTGCTGGCAGCAATAAACACTCCGTTTGTGATACCATGGGCACGTATTACAGTCTGCCATGCTTCGTGGCTGCTGTAATCAGGGCGATCGGGTTCGCTGCCGATTGCAGATGGGTAAAAAATGATATCTGCACCCTGCAGTGCAAAAATGCGTGCCACCTCGGGGAACCATTCATCCCAGCAGATACCAACTGCAATACGGCCGTATCTGGTATCAAAGACCGGGTATCCTGTATCACCGGGAGTAAAGTAGAACTTTTCATGATACTGTGGGCCGTCGGGAATATGGTTCTTGCGGTATTTGCCCAGAAGACGCCCATCGGCATCAAGTACCAGTGCCGTATTAAAATAAACACCGGGTATAGCCTCTTCATAAATGGGTACAATCAGCACCACCTCCAGCTCTGCCGCCAGTGAAGCGAAAGTACTGGTAACCTCCGACTGGATTTTTGTTGCGAAACGGTAATTGTTTACATCTACCGTCTGTGGAAAATACTGTGCGTGGAACAACTCCTGCAGGCCGATAATCTGTGCGCCGTTGGCGGCTGCTTCCCTGATTTTCTCAATATGTTTCTGTTCGTTTTCACGAACATTTTCACCACAGGCAAGTTGTGTCAGAGCGATTCTGATTGTTGTGTGTATATTCATTCTCTTACTGATTTCGGTTCGTTTCGTGTGATACAGTGAATTCCGCCGCCGCCAAGATTTATCGCCCTGACATCAAGTGAAATGATTGTTTTTTCAGGGAAAACCGACTGCATGACAACTCTGGCTTCTTCATCTCTCTTTCTGATGGCTGTTGGCAGTCCTTCATTCCAGTATGCAGGCATTATAACACAATCATTGGCGATCAGAAAGTTCAGGTAACTGGCAGCTCCAATGACACGGACAGGTTTGCCCCTGGGGAATATCGTTCCATCGTCATAAGAAAACTCACTGATGATGTCATAAACAGCATCTCCCGGCTGCATATACTCAAAAATATGATGTGGTAACGGCATTCTCACAATGTTGAAAGACTGTCCGTCCTGATCAGTTGCCTGCCTGAGTGTCCTGAACGCAGCATCCAGCCTCCGGTGGTTTTCCATTGAAATCGGATCGCCGCCGGTGGTATCTGCCTGTGCGAGCAGAATCGTTCGCGGGCCGACAAACCGGATGAATTCATCGGCATGCCCGTTAGTAGTCAGGGGCATATATACCTTTTCACCGAATCTGTTTGTGAGTGGTCCGGTTTGCGTATTATCGTCCTCGCAGAGCCCTTTTTCAAGCCATATTATCTTCCGAACACCCAGTACCCGCCTGAACTCGGATTCAATTTGTTCCTGAGACATTCCGGGATTTCGGGTTCTTTCCACGCTTGCTGTCAAAATTATCGTTCCCTTTCCATTCACTTCGTGATTTCCTCCTTCAGTGATCATACTGGTTGATACAACCGGAATATGCAGGCTGGAGGCGATTGCCTCGTCCAGTTTTTCATTCAGCACCGTCGAGGAGTCGGATAAATTTCCATAATTCCAGTCATTAAAGTTGAAATCGGCCATTGCAAGCCGGTTATTTCTTAAAATAAAAGCAGGTCCCATATCGCGGGCCCAGAATTCCATATAGGGTAAAACCAGTATTTCCAACCTGGTTGATTTCAGTGCTTCTACAGGCAAAAGGCCGATTTTCTGTTCCCTGATACTGTCGGTCGGAAAAATCAGTTTTACCCGCGTGTGTGGCAACAATGCCCGGATGATATCGAGAGTTACACGC